>JAKDIK010000293.1 GCA_030450535.1 Propionibacteriaceae bacterium | reverse complement strand
CGACGTCGTGCCCTCCAAGACCCTCATCGCCACCGCCGAGGTGATGACCGACATCCGCGCCGCCGAGGAGCTCGGACTGCACGCGGGTTCCCGCGACGGCCGGACGCTCGCCGACACCGTCGAGGTCGATCTCCGACGCGTCAACTCCCGTGTCGTGCAGCTCGCCCAGCGGCAGTCAGCCGACATCGCGACCCGGCTGCGGGCGGAGGGGATCCGCATCGTCGAGGGATCCGGACGCCTCGACGGCACCGAGACGGTGGTCGCCCAGACCGACGGTGGAGAGGAGCGCCTGCCCGCCGACATCGTGCTGGTGGCCACCGGTGCCCGCCCCCGGGAGCTGCCGGACGCGAGGCCCGACGGCGAGCGCATCCTCAACTGGACCCAGATGTACACCCTGGACGAGCTGCCCCGGCGCCTCATCGTCGTGGGGTCGGGCGTCACGGGCGCGGAATTCGCGTCCGCCTACCACGCGCTGGGCGTCGACGTCGTGCTGATCTCGTCGCGCCACCAAGTGCTGCCGGGGGAGGACGACGACGCCGCCCGCGTCCTGCAGGCCGTGTTCGAGGGCTCCGGCATGACCATCCTGTCGCGGAGCCGAGCCGTGTCCGCGCGCCGCGAGGGCGACGGGGTGGTCGTCACGCTGGGCGATGGCAGCACTGTCGAGGGCAGCCACGTACTCATGGCGGTCGGTGCGATCCCGAACACGGACGACCTCGGCCTCGTCGGGGCGGGGGTGGAGCTCACGGAGTCCGGCCACATCACGGTGGACCGCGTGTCCCGGACCACCGCGCGCGGGGTGTACGCGGCCGGGGACTGCACCGGGGTGTTCGCGCTCGCGTCCGTGGCGGCCATGCAGGGCCGCATCGCGATGTGGCACTCGCTGGGTGACGCCGTCGCTCCGCTCGATCTGAAGAGCGTGTCGGCGAACGTCTTCACCGCCCCGCAGATCGCGACCGTCGGGGTCGGGCAGGCCGAGATCGACGCCGGATTGGTGCCGGCGCGCGCGGTGATGCTGCCGCTGAAGTCGAACGCGCGGGCCAAGATGCAGGGGTTGCACGACGGGTTCATCAAGGTGTTCTGCCTGCCGACGACAGGCATCGTCATCGGCGGGGTCGTGGTGGCGCCACACGCGAGCGAGTTGATTCACGTGCTCGCCGTGGCTGTCGGCGCCAAGATCACCGTCGACCAGCTCGCGCAGGCCTTCACCGTGTACCCGTCGCTCTCGGGCTCCGTCGGGGAGGCGGCCCGGCGCCTGCACGGTCAGGGCGGCGCCGAACAGGTCATCTACTGACACGATCGGCCCGGAGGTAGGCGTCCGGCCTGCGACTTTGGTCGAGACGCGGCTCCACCCCGGGGCTGAATCCGTCGGGACGTACCGCGTCAGGTTCCCGCGCGTTGTGCGCCCCGGGCGTCCGGTTTGGCTACCGTGGTGGCCGTGACCCAGAACCTGCCCCTCGCGATCAGTCTGGTCGTTGTCGGCTCGTTCTGCTTCGCCCTGTCGGCCCACCTGCAGCATCGAGCCGTCGACAACCACCTGGAGGGCAACGCCCACAAGTCGCGCATGCGGTGGGCGCAGCTCCTGAGCACCATCCGCTCGCCGCGATGGATCCTCGGGCTGCTGTTCATGGGCACCTCGTTCGCGCTGCAGACGGTGGCGCTCACGATGGCGCCGGTGTCGTTGGTGCAGCCGGTGGGGTTGCTTGCGTTTCCGTGGTCGGTGATCCTCGCGGCGCGGACGTCCGGCCAGCACCTGCCCAAGCGGGTCCTGTTCGCGGTGGCGGGCACCGTGGGCGCGACGCTGGCGTTCACCATCGTCACCGCCCTGCACGCCGCCCCCGAGTCCGACCTGGTGGTCTCGCGGGTCGTCCTCGGCGCCCTCGTCGTCTACGGCGTCGCGATCACGTTCGCCACCTTGGGCACGCGTGGCCCGTACCGGTGGCGCTGCCTGTTCTGGGGCTCGGGAGGAGCGCTGTTCTATGGCCTCGAGGCGTCCCTGATGAAGGCGCTGATCGAGTTCGCCAAGGCCCACGACTGGGTGCACTCGGTGGAGTTCTGGGGCATCGTGGTCGCGCTCGGGATCGGAGCGCTGGCCGCCGGCTGGTTCATCCAGCAGGGCTATGCGACCGGTCCGGCCGAGGTGGTCGTCGGTTCGATGACGGTGACCAGCCCCGTCGTCGCCGTCGCGTTCGGCATCGCCGTGCTGGGCGAGGGTGTCAACATCACCTCGAACGCGGCCCTGTGGATGGCCCTGCTCGGACTGCTCGCCGTCGCCGGCGTGGCCGTCCTGGCGCGCTACCACCCGGACGGCGGCCGCACGGCCCCGCCGGACGGGCTTGGTGTGGGGCGGACCCGCGCGGTGCGCTGAGGCGGGTCAGCTGAAGCGGTAGAGCCGCTGCGCGAGGCGGTACAGCCCCACGGACGCGCGGCGTCCGACCGGGCCCGGCAGGTTCGAACCCAGGACCAGCCACTGGCGCAAACCGAGGGTCTTCTTGAGATCGCGGTCGACGCCATCGATGTGCTCCCACATCTCGCGGCGCATCCGCAGGCCCTTCTCGGTGCCCTCGAGCAGGCAGAAGATCGAGGACGCCGTCACGATCAGTCCGAGGAACGAGGCCATGTAGTGGGCGAGCCGCCAGTTGGGAACGCCGTCGGGCAGCTTGTGGGCCTCGACCATGATGCGCGTGATGCGCATCTGCTGGTCGAGCCGGCTGATCTGCACGTTCTCGTTGACCGACTGGTCGTCGCGCCCGATGAAGTAGCGGTACAGGTTCACCGGCAGGTAGTACAGCGTCTGGACGTAGGGCAACGGAACATAGACGAAGATGTTGTCGACGTAGAAGGTGTGCTCAGGCAGCTCGACGCCCGACTCGCGCAGCACCTGCGTCCGGTAGACCGTGGCGTGCATGAGTAGGTTCTGACCGGGTCCGAACGGGCCGATCTCGTTCCAGGTGAACACGCGGTTCTGCGGCAGGAAGCCTCGGTAGCGGATCACCTTCTGGGTGCCGGTGTTGGTGTGCTCGTAGACGTAGTTGCACACGATCAGGTCGACCGGACTGCCCGAGTTGATGAAGCCGCGCACCTTGCTGAGCAGCAGGTTGAGCGCCACCGGATCGAGCCAATCGTCGGAGTCGACCACCTTGTAGTACATGCCGGACGCCGCCCGCAGACCGGCCATGACGGCGCCGCCGTGGCCCTTGTTCTCCTGGTGGATCACCTTGATGATGTCGGGGTGGCGCTCGGCCCACTCGTCAGCCTTGGCGCCGGTGTCGTCCTTCGTGGAGCCGTCGTTGACGATGATGATCTCGATGTTCCCCTTGCCGCGCAGGATCGAATCGATGCAGTGATCCATGTAGTCCGAGGAGTTGTAGCACGGCACGCAGAACGTGATGTCCTTCGCCGGCGTCGGCGCCCCGCTCGGCGTCGCCCCCCCGCTCGGCGTCGGCAACGGGGTGGGCTCGGGCGTGGAATTCTCGGACAAGGGGGCTCTCTTGGGGTC
>JAKDIK010000070.1 GCA_030450535.1 Propionibacteriaceae bacterium | reverse complement strand
CAGCGTCCGCAGCCCCCTCCTCATCCGATGCCCCACCCTCACATGCCCGGCCGGAAGATCTTCTTCTTCGGCGGGTAGAGGTGGGCGGCGGGCTCGGCGTAGGTCACCTTGACGACGCGGCCGTCGACGAAGTGGAAGCTCGTCACGGACGCCAGCCGGCACTCCCGCGTCACGGGGTTGTGGACGAAGGAACGGCCCTGGGCATCGAGGCGGGCGATGTAGATGGGCAACTGGTGGGCGACGACCACCGCCTGCCCCCCGTCGCCGGCCGCGGCCGCGGCGTCCGCGATGGCCGCCCGCATGCGCACCGCGATGTCCCGGTAGGGCTCCCCCCAGCTGGGACGCAGCGGGTTCCAGAGATGACGCAGGTTGGCCGGAAGCAGCAGGCGCTGGTTGTAGCGACCGAACGACTGTCCCTCGAGGGCGTTGGCGGCCTCGATGACGCGATGGTCGGTGACGATCTCGAGGTCGGCGTGGTGGGCCGCGATCGGGGCCATCGTTTCCTCGGCGCGCTGCAGGGGTGAGCAGCGCAGGTGGGTGAGGGGCACGTCCGCGAAGTGGTCCCCCAGCGCCCGGGCCATCTGGGACCCCAGCTCGCTCAGCCCGTAGCCGAGGGCGCGTCCGTACAGGATGTGGTCGGGATTCTCCACCTGCCCGTGGCGGCAGACGTGAACGACGGTCGAGGTCATGACCGACAGGATAGGCGGCTCACGCGAGGGCGTCGCGCAGGCGTCCGGCATCGACGAACCACAGGGCGTGCTGGACGCCGTCGACGAAGGTGACGGGCACGTGGTCGGTGTAGTCGCGGCGCAGCGACGGGTCCGCATCCACGTCAACGGCCTGCCAGGAGATGTTCAACTCCTGACAGACCGTGTCGACGGCGACGAGTGCCTCGTCGCAGAGGTGGCACCCCTCGCGCGTCACGACCACCACCCTGGCGGCGTTCAGCGCGGGATGCACGGCCTCACTTGCCAGCGCGGCGGCGCTGGATGCGCGTCTTCTTGAGCAGCTTGCGGTGCTTCTTCTTCGCCATCCGCTTGCGACGCTTCTTGATGACCGAACCCACGTTTGTCTCCTTGTGTCGCGGCGCGGGCGCGCCGGACGGCTGTGAAAATCCAAGCTGTGAAATCCACGTTGGACGCCGACCCTCGGGCCGGACAAGAACCCAATCCTACCGGCGCGTTCGCGCCTCACCAAACGGCGTCCGGGTCCTTCCCCGCCGCAGGGGGATTCAGCCCTGCCGACCCAGCTCGGCCGAGCGGTCGCGGGCGGCCTCCATGGCGGCCATGAACGCAGCCTTCACACTGCGCTCCTCCAGGTGCCGCAGGGCGGCCGCGGTGGTGCCGGCCGGTGAGGTGACCCGCTCGCGCAGCAGGTTGGGATGCTCGCCGGTCTCGACGAGCAGCTTCGCCGAACCGAACATCGTCTGGCCGACGAGCATCGTCGCGACGTCGCGCGGCAGGCCGAGCTGGACGCCGGCGTCGATCATCGCCTCGACGACGAAGAACAGGTACGCCGGGCCGGAGCCCGAGATGGCGGTGACCGCGTCCTGATAGCGCTCCGGGACGACGACCGCCTTGCCCACCGCCCCCATGATCGCGACGGCCTGGTCGAGCTGGGCCTCGCTCGCGTGCTGTCCCGCCGAGACCGCCGCCATGCCCTCGGAAACCTGGGCCGGCGTGTTCGGCATGACCCGCACGACCGCGGCGCCCTCGGGCAGCCCCGACTCCAGCTTGGCGGTCGGGACGCCGGCGCACAGGCTCACGACGAGGACGCCGGGGCGCAGGGCGTCCGCGATCTCGGGGAGCACCTCGCCGATGTCCTGCGGCTTGACGACCAGCACGACGGTGTCGGCCAGCGCGGTCGCGCCGGCGTTGTCGAGCGTGCGGACGCCGTAGCGTCCCTCGATCTCGTGGCGGCGCGCCTCGCGGCGGTCGGCGGCCACCAGGTCGGTGGGGTGCCAGCCGGAACGCAGCAGGCCGGCGAGCAGGGTCTCCCCCATCACGCCGGTGCCGATGACGGCGAGCGTGCTCACCGGCGCGCCAGGTTCTCGGCCACGAGCTCGGCCACCTGGATCGCGTTGAGCGCGGCACCCTTGCGCAGGTTGTCGCCGGCCACGAACAGGACGAGCCCGCGGCCGTCCGGCACCGCCTGGTCGGCGCGGATGCGGCCCACGAACACCTCGTCGGCGCCCGCGGCCATGCGCGGGGTGGGCACGTCGGCGAGCAGGACGCCGGGGGCGTCGGCCAGCAGGGCGGTCGCCTCCTGCGGCGTGATCGGCTCGGCGAATTCGGCGTGGATGCTCAGGCTGTGGCCGGAGAAGACCGGCACGCGCACGCACGTGCCGGAGACCGCCAGGTCGGGCAGGTGCAGGATCTTGCGCGACTCGTTGCGGAGCTTCTGCTCCTCGTCGGTCTCGCCGGAGCCATCGTCGACGAGGTTTCCCGCGAGCGCGACGACGTTGTACGCGATCGGGGCGACGTACGGGCCGGGATCGCCGTCCGGGACGGCGTCCCCGTCGAGCGCGAGCGGACGCGGATCCTCGATGGCGGCCACCTGATCGGCGAGGGCGGCCACGCCCTTGATCCCCGACCCGGAGACGGCCTGGTAGGTGGCGACGGTGAGGCGCGTGAGCGTCGCGGCGTCATGCAGCGGCTTGAGCACCGGCATGGCCGCCATGGTGGTGCAGTTCGGATTGGCGATGATGCCCTTGGGCGGGTTCAGCGCGTCGGCGGGGTTGACCTCGCTGACGACGAGCGGCACGTCGTCGTCCTTGCGCCAGGCGGAGCTGTTGTCGACGACGATCGCGCCGGCGTCCGCCACCTTGGGCGCGTACTCGCGGCTCATCGTCGCGCCGGCGGACATGACGGCGATGTCCAGGCCGGCGAAGTCGGCGGTCGCGGTGTCCTCGACCGTGATCTCGGTGTCGCGCCACGGCAGCGTCGTGCCCGCCGACTTCGCGGAGCTGAAGTAGCGAATCTCGTCGACGGGGAAGGAGCGCTCCGCCAGCAGCCTCCGCATGACCTGTCCGACCTGTCCGGTCGCACCGAAAACACCAACACGCATGGGGGTCAGCCTACCGCCGAGGGCCTGCCCCGACGGAGCCGGTATCAGAGCCAGTCGACGTGGGGCGCGAGCAGGGCGTAGCCGATGAAGCTCACCAGATCGAGGATGATGTGCGCCACGACGAGCGGCATCACACGCCCCCAGCGCCGGTACAGGTAGCCGAAGACCAGCCCCATGACGATATTGCCGAGGAAGCCGCCGAAGCCCTGGTAGAGGTGGTACGAACCCCGGATCACCGCGCTGACCACGAGGGCGACCCAGGGCGTCCACCGCAGTTGCGCGAAGCGTCGCAGGAGGAAGGCGAGCATGACGACCTCCTCCAGCACGCCGTTCATGACGGCATAGCCGGCGAGCACGGGCACCGTCCACCAGTTCTCGGCGAGGTTCGCCGGCGAGACGTTGGTGTTGATGCCCAGCTCCCTGGCCACGAAGTAGAACGCCAGCCCGGGGATGCCGATGAGCGCGGCGGCGATGAATCCGCGGCCGAGGTCGGACGCCGGCCGTGCGAGGTCGTAGCCGATGGGTTCGCGGTCGCCGGACAGACGCAGCAGGTACAGGGCGACGGCCACGGCGACCAGGGGAAAGCCGATGCCGGCGAGCTGGTAGGCCAGATCGAGCCAGCTCCGGTCGGGCGTGACGGAGTTGTTGATGGTGGTGGTCTGCTGGTTGAGCGGCACGTCACGGGTCAACTTCTCGATGATCGAGAGCAGGGAGTAGACCGCGGAGCGTCCCAGTGAGAAGCCCAGGACCAACAGCACCTCCAGCCCCGGACGCCAGGCATCCGGCCGCAGCGCGACGCCGGCGTCCTGACTCACGCGGGGACCGTCTGGCCCAGGTGTTCGCGGGTCCAGGCGAGGACGTCGGCCAGCGCCTGCTCGCGGCTTTGGCGCGACCCGATCGAGCGGGTGTTGACCTCGAGCACGACGTGGCCGGTGAAGCCGCGCTCGGCGAGGCGGGCGAGCACCTCGGCGGCCCGCTGGTCGCCCTGGCCCGGGAAGAGGTGGGCGTCCTTGACCGTGCCGTCGCCGTCGGTGAGGTGGACGTGGGCGAGGCGGTCGCCCCAGGCGTCCACGAGGTCGAGCGACCGCTGCCGGCTCGTGGAGGCGTGGGAGAGGTCGAGGGTGAGGTGATCGTAGTCGCGCTCGGTCGGATCCCAGCCGGGCGAGTAGGCGCGGGCCTCGCTGCCTCCGGGGCCACGCCAGGGGAACATGTTCTCGACGGCGAAGACGATGCCGGTGGTGCGCTCCAGACGGCGGACGCCCTCGATGAACCCCTTCGCGTAGCTGCGCTGCCAGCGGAACGGGGGGTGCACGACGACGGTGTCCGCGCCGAGGCGGCGGGCGGCGACGGCGGAGCGCTCCAGCTTCTCCCACGGGTCGTTGCCCCACGTGCCCTGGGTGACGAGCAGCGTGGGGGCGTGGACGGAGAGGACCGGGACCTCGTGGTAGCCGCGCAGGTGGACGAGGGCGTCCACGTCGCGGGACACGGGATCGATGCCCACCATCACCTCGACGCCGTCGTAGCCGAGGCGTCCGGCCAGCTCGAAACAGCTCGCCGTCGACTCGGGGTAGACCGACGAGGTGGACAGCCCGATGAGGGTGCGCCCTGCGGGGTGCCCTTGCTGCTCGGTGGGCGCCGGGTCGGCGCCGGATTCGCGCGCATGCGTCACCCCGCCAGCATAAGCGCGGACGCCCGGGCGCGACACGCATCGGCCCCAACCGCCCCGGTCCGGCGAAGTTTCTCCACCTCGTGATACACCTCGCCACTTGGGGGTTCGCCCTCGATTTGGCGAGGGGGCGGGCATGGTCTTCAATGAAGGCCATGCGGTTGTCCAACCTGTCCTTCGCCGCCGGACCCGACGGTCTCGCGCCCGCCGTGGCGCGTCTGGAGGACGCGTTGGGCGCCTCGTTCCGTGACGGCGGCTTCCATCCGAGCTTCGGAACGCGCAACCACATTCTTCCCGTGCGGGGGGGGCGGTACATCGAGGTCGTGGAGGTGCTGGAGCACCCGGCGGCCGAGAAGGCGCTGTTCGGTCAGGCCGTCCGCGCCCGTTCGGAAATGGGCGGCGGCTGGTTCGCCTGGGTCGTCGAGGTCGACGACATGGCGCCCGTCGAGGAGCGGCTGGGACGCAGCGCCGTCCACGGCAGCCGGCAGTTCCCGGACGGCCGCCGGCTGGAGTGGGATCAGATCGGCGTCCGGGGTCTGATGGCCGATCCGCAGCTCCCCTTCTTCTGCCAGTGGCTGAGCCCGCCCGATCTGCTGCCGACGGCGCTCCCGCCCGCCGACGTCGAGATCCTCGAGGTGCGCGTCTCCGGCAGTTCCGATCGCGTGGCCGAATGGCTCGGCACCGATCTCGGCCCGGTCTTCGACGGCTTGGCCCTCACGTTCGATTCACCGCACGGCATGCCGGGCATCGAGTCCGTCACCTTCCGCTGCCCGAACGGCCTCGTCACTGTCTGATTGGTGTGACCGGGAGCCGCGGCACGCGCGCCGGAGGCTACTTGACGGCGCCGCTCGCCAGCCCGGCCTGCCAGTACCGCTGCAGACCGAGGAACAACGCGATCAGCGGCAGCACACCCAGCAGCGCCCCTTGCAGCACGGCGCCGTACTGGGGGTTGAAGTAGCTCATCATCCCGTACAGCCCGACGGTGACCGGCTTCAGCTCGTTGGTCGTCAACATCATCAGCGGCAGCAGGAAGTTGTTCCAGGTGGCCACGAAGATGAACAGGAAGATCGTCACCATCGCCGGCGCGAGAAGGCGCAGCACGACCGAGAAGAAGGTCCGCAGTTCGGACGCCCCGTCCAGCCGGGCGGCCTCCAGCAGCTCGTCGGGCACGGACGCCTCGACGTAGATGCGACCCAGGAACACCCCGAACGGGCTCACGCAGGACGGGATGATCACCGCCCACGGTGTGTTCACCAGCCCGAGCGGGATGAACATCAGGTACAGCGGCACGGTCAGCAGCGCGATCGGGAACAGCAGCCCGGCCAGCACCAGCATCTGGACGACGCCGCCCCCGGGCGTCTTGAACTTCGCCAGCCCGTAGCCGGCCGCCACCGAGATGAGCGTGCCGAGCGCGCCGGCGGCCACCGAGTAGAACACCGAGTTGCCGACCCAGCGCCAGAACTGGCCCTGCGTCCAGCCCATCAGCGCCTCGTAGTTCGCCGCGATGTTGTTGCCCGCGGGCAGCAGGCCCGAGGTGGTGTACAGGTCGTTGTTCGACTTCGTCGCCGAGATGATGAGCCAGTAGACGGGTCCCAGGAAGTAGAGCAGGGCGAGCAGCAGGACGCCCCACGTCACCACCCGTGCCGCCAGCCCGGGCCGCAGCGATCCGGCAACCGTGGGGGCGCTCATCGGGTCACCCGCCGCTGGACGAGGGCGTACACCGCGGCGAGGGCGCCGGCGAAGACGGCCATGACGATGCTCACGGCCGAGGCGGCCCCGGCGCCCGAGGGCGTCGCCTGCCCCGTCATCGCGTTGTAGGCCAGCATCATCGGGGTGAAGTCGTTGCCCATCCAGGGGTTGACGGTGGCGAGCACGGTGGGCTCGTTGAACAGTTGCACGGTGCCGATGATCGACAGCAGGATCGCCAGCAGCGCGGCCGGTGCCACCATCGGCACCTTGATCGCGAACACGATGCGCCACTCCGAAGCCCCGTCGATCCGCGCGGCCTCGTACAGCTCCCGCGGGATCGCCTGCAGCGCCGCGAGAAAGATGAGCATGTTGTAGCCGGTGAACGTCCAGGTCGTCATGTTCGCCATCGACACCAGGATGATCTGGGGCGAGAAGAAGTCGATCTCGGCCCCGGCCGCCCCCAGCACTTGGTTGATGGGCGAGAGACGGGGGCTGTAGATGTAGGTCCACACCAGCGCGGCCACCACGCCGGGGATCGCGTACGGCAGGAAGTACGCCAGCCGGAAGCCGGTGACGCGCCGCACGGCGTCCGAGTCGAGCAGCAACGCCAGCGTCAGGGCGGCGCCGATCATGATCGGGATCTGGAACGCCCCGAACGCGACGACGCGGCCCAGCCCGGTCCACAGGGCCGGGGACGCCAGCACTTGGGCAAAGTTGCCGGTGCCGACGAACGTGTCGACGAGTTCGCCGCCGCCGTACAGGCCGCCGCCGGAAGGCAGCGCCCGGAACAGCGACTGGCGCACCGACACCGCGATGGGTGCCAGGAAGCACAGGGCGAACAGGGCGACGAAGGGGGCGAGGAACATCCAGCCCGTCCGGGCCTCGTGGCGCCGGCCGAAGCCGCGCCGCGTTCGCGCCCCCCTCGTCGCCGTCGCCACGGGTCAGCCCGCGACCGGCAGCCCGGCGTCGGTCAGCGACGTCACCGAGGCGTCCTGGGCGACGGTGAAGACGTCCATCACCTGGCCCTGACCCTGGCCGGCCCGGTCGGCCGCGGCGGCCATGTCGGCGCCGATCGCCGGGAAGGTCGGAATGTAGGGGAAGTCCGGGTTCAGGTTCTCGTTGGCGGTGGCGAGCTCGGCGAACACATCCTGGCCCCCGTAGAAGGCCTTCACGGCGTCGGGGGTCTCCATCTCGCCCGTCGTCGCGGCGACCACCAGGCCCTGGGAAACCAGCGCGTCCACCTGGGTGCTGAGCCAGTCGTTGAACTCCATGGCCTCGGCCGGGTGCTCACAGGTGCGCAGCACGACCACGCCCGAGCCGCCGTCCGGACCCGTCATGGGGGTCGAGCCGAAGGCCGGTAGCTGCGCGACGGCCCACTGGCCCTCGTTCGGCGATCCCGCCATGTCGTCGACCAGCAGCGGGGCCTCCCACGCGGCGCCGATCGTGCCGATCAGGCTCTGGTCGTTGAGCGAGGCCTTGAAGCCGTCGCCCCAGCGCTGCTCGACGAGCGCGGCGTCGGAGTCGAGCAGGTCCTGCCACAGGGCGGCCACCCGCTGGGACGCCTCGCCCGCCACGTCCACGCGCCACGCGTTGTCCTCCGCGGAGTACCACGTGCCCCCGGCCGCGGCGGCCTGGGCCGAGAGCCAGTACTGGGCCTCGTCAGGCTGGAACGCGACGATGTGCTTGCCCTCCGCCGACGCCTGCTTGGCGGTCGCCGCGAGCTCGTCCATGGTCGTCGGCACGCTCAGGCCGAGGCGCTCGAACTCGGCGCGGTTGTAGTAGTAGACGAGCGGTCCGCCGTCCTGCGGCAGGCCGACCGTGGTCGCGCCGACGGTCATGAGCGTGAACGCACCGTCGGAGTAGTGCGCCCGATAGCCCTCAGCCTCGCTGGTCACGTCGGCCAGCAGCCCCTTGGTGAACAGCGACGGCACCTCGGCGTAGCCCGCCTGCGCGAGGCAGGGCGCGGTGCCCGCCTGCACGTCGGCCTCGATCTTGGTGATCATCTCGGCGGCGCGACCGTCGAACTTGGTCGCGCGCACCTGAATCTCGGGGTGCGCAGCGTTCCACTCGCTCGCCAGCTCCGCCACGGTCGTCATGCCGGCGCCGTCGGGCAGCCGGTGCAGGTAGTCGATCGTCACGGCCTGCGTGGCCGCGCCGGGCGCGGTCGTCCCCGGCGTCGAGGCGGGCGCGGTGGTGGCCGCCGGCCCGCCGGAGCAGGCGGCGAGCAGGGTGAGCGAGAGGGCGGCGGTCAGGACGCCGCCCGCGTGGGTCGTGGTGGGTCTCATGTGAGGCTGCCTCTCTGTTCGCGGCGCCGGACGCCGACGTCCGGGATCGTTCGTACACTATCCTAACTAATTGAATCGCTGTCAATACCCACCGTTCCATGCAACAATCGACCCACGATCCGGACCCGAAGGAGGGGGCATGGCGTCCACGCGGCCCAGCGGACCACCCACGGCGTCCGAACCCACCAGAACGCCCACCGGGCGCGTCGCCCAGGCCGAGATGCGGGCCGCCAACATGGGCGTCCTGCTGCGGCACCTGCGCCGCCACGGCGGCCGCTCGCGCGCCCGGCTGGCCGAGGAGACGGGGCTGTCGAAGGCCACCACCTCCAGCCTCGTGACCGACCTGGCCCAGCGCGGCCTCGTCCGCGAGGGCGACACCGTGCGCGCCGGGGGCGTGGGGCGTCCGGGCACCACCGTCACGCTCGACGGCGCGGCGGTCACCGGCATCGGCCTCGAACTCAGCGTCGACTACGCCGCCTACACCGCTGTCACGCTCGGGGGTGCGGTGGTCCGCGAGCGCGTGGCGCCGCTCGACGTCGCCCGCCTCGGGCCGGACGCCGTCCTCGACCGGACCGCCGCCCACCTCACCACGATGATCGACTCGCTGCGCGAGGCGGGCGCCATCGTCGTCGGCATCACCGTGGCCCCGCCCGGCATCATCGACTACGCGACCGGCACCCTGCGGTTCGCGCCCAACCTCGGCTGGCGCAACATCGCGCTGCTGGACGCCTACGCCGCCCGCCTCGGGCCCGGCGCACCGCCCGTGCGGCTGGAGAACGACGCGAAGCTCGCCGCCGTCGCCGAGTACGAGCACTACCGCGACCAGGGCATCGACGACCTGCTGCACCTCACCGGCGAGGTCGGCGTCGGCGCCGGCATCATCAGCTCCGGACGCCTCATGCGTGGCTGGTCCGGGTTCTCCGGCGAGGTGGGCCACCTCAACCTGGACCCCGAACAGCGCCCCTGCAACTGCGGGCGCCGCGGCTGCTGGGAGACGGTCGTGGGTCTCAACGCCTTCCTGGATCTGGCCGTCCCGGCCGATGACCCCCTCCACGACCCGGGGCGCGCCCTGGAGGATCGCCTGCTCACACTCCAGTCCCGCGCCGCCGAGGGCGACGCGCGGGTGCTGGACGCCCTGGCCACGATCGTCGACCGACTCGCGTCCGGGCTGTCGATCCTCGTCGACGTGCTCAACCCGCGCGTCATCGTGCTCGGCGGCTACTACAGCTTCTTCGGTGAGACCATCATCGGCCCGCTCAGCGAGCGGCTGGACGCCCGCCGCCTCGACCCGGGCAGCGGCGTCCTGCTGGCCCCCTCGCACCTCGGGTTCATGGCGACCGCCCGCGGCGGCGCCCTGCTCGCGCTGGAGG
>JAKDIK010000007.1 GCA_030450535.1 Propionibacteriaceae bacterium | reverse complement strand
CGGCTACACCGGATCGGCACTGCGCATGGCTACACCGGATCGGCACTCTCGACGGCATGCGGGCGGGGCGCGATCACGGACGCCGCGCCAGCACGAACAGCCGCTCGGCGCCCTCCTCGCCGACCGGGCCGCGCACGTACCACTCCGCCACCCGCAGCCCGGCGGCGGCGACGGCGTCCCGAACGGCCCGGGCATCGTGGCGCACGAAGGTGAGGTCGACGGCGTGGCCCCACCAGTCGGTGACGTGGCGGACCTCGTGCCCCACCTCGACCGCGAGCACGAACCAGCCGCCCGGGATCAGCGTCCGTCCCCAGGAGCCGAACATCCCCGGCAGTTCGGACGCCGCCAGGTGCCCCACCGCGTCCCAGGCCACGATCGCCGCCCAGCCGGGGTGACGAGGTGGCCGCAGCAACTGGGCCGCATCGCCCACCGCGAAGGTGAGGTCGGCGTAGGTGGCCCTGGCCCTCTCGATCATGGCGGGCGACAGGTCGATGCCGGTGACCTCCGCGCCCGCGTCCGCCAGGAAGGCCGCGATGTGCCCCGGCCCGCAGCCGACCTCCACCAGCGGCCCGCCGGGCGCCTCGTCCGGAATCCGCTCCAGGAGCCACCGGTCGAACGGCCGGTCGTTGAGCTCCTCCGCGCGACCCTCGGCGTACGAATCGGCCACGGCGTCGTAGGCGACGCGGACGGCCGCGGTGCGCGCCGCGGGACCCTGCGCCAGCACGACCTCACGATCGATGCCGACCCCCTCGGACGCCGGCGCCGCCGCCTCCGGCACGGGGCCGAGCAGATGGAGCCACCGCGGATCCTGCTGCCCAGCGCGGCGCTCCAATCGGACGACCAGCGGCGGCGTCCGGTTCGCCATCGTGCCCAGGCAGGCCTCGACGCCCTCCCGGTCGCCGAAGGCGAACAGCCGCTCCGTTCGCGTCCTCAATTCACCCGCCGACTGCGCCCCGCGGAGCAGGAGCACCGTCAGCAGCGCACGCTCGTCCTCGGCCAGCTCGAGCGCGTCGGAGAGCAGTTGGTGATACTTGAGCGTTCGCGAGCCCTTGCCGGCCCACACGACGCGCAGCAGCTCGCGGGCCTTGAGCCCCCGGGCGGTCGCCTCGAGCTCGGCGTCCGAATAGTCCGAGAGCGGTTCGCGGCTGGTGGACTGGTTGCAGGCGGTGCGCAGCGCGTTGAGAGAGAGGGGGTAGGACGCGGGGACCGTCCGTTCCTTCTCCATGAGGGCGCCCAGCACCCGCTGCTCGGCCGGATCGAGGACGGGTCGCGCCATGCGCACCAGTCTGCTGGGCCGAAGACGCGCGCGACAAGCCTGTTCCCGCCTCCCTCCGAACAGGTGAACTTCAGGCGAAGGAGGTATCGATTTCATGACAACCCGCGACAAGGCCCTGAGAGAGGTTTAGCCTCTCTTCATGTTCGGCCCCGTCGCTGGGGTCGCTCCCACCGAAAGGACCCCCGTGAAACGACCCCTCACCGTGATCGCCGGCGTGGCTGCGCTGGCGATCGCGTCACCGATGGCCGCCCATGGCGCCCCGGTCACCCCGACCGGAGCTGACCGCTTCGAACGCACCCCAGCAGGCGTGGTCGATACCGCCGTCATGCCCACGTCGCTGACGGACAACGCCCCGGTCGACGTCATCGTCGAGATGACCTCCGACCCCGTCGCGGTGGTGGTCGCCAAGCAGGGAGACCTCTCCCGCAACCAGAAGGACGCCGTGCGTCGCCAGCTCCGCAACGAGCAGGCCGCGGTCGCGTCCAAGGCCCAGTCCGAGGGCGGCGAGGTGCTCGCCCAGATGCAGGACGCCTACAACGGCGTCAAGGTCCGCATGAGCAAGGCCGACCTGCCGGCGCTGGCAGAAACCCAGGGCGTCCGGGCCATTCACGCCGTCGAGATCCACGAGCGCACCAACCACATCAGCGTGCCCTACCTCGGCGTCCCGCAGGTGTGGCAGGACACGGGGTACACCGGCAAGGGCGTCAAGGTCGCCATCATCGACACCGGCATCGACTACACCCACGCCGATTTTGGCGGCCCCGGCACCGTTGAGGCCTACGAGCAGGCCCACGCCGCCGAGACCCAGCCGGCGAACCCGGCGTGGTTCGGCCCCAACGCGCCGCGCATCAAGGGCGGCATCGACCTCGTCGGCGACGCCTACAACGCCGGCCGGGCGGGCTCCGTCGCGAAGCCCGACCCGAACCCGCTCGACTGCAACGGCCACGGCACCCACGTGGCGGGTTCCACGGGCGGCAGTGGCGTGACGGCCGACGGCGCGACCTACACGGGCTCCTACAACGCCGCCACCGCCAACCAGGACTGGCGGATCGGTCCGGGCGTCGCGCCCGAGGTCGACCTGTACGCCGTCCGCGTCTTCGGCTGCACCGGCAGCACCGACGTGACCGTGGAGGCCATCGACTGGTCGGTCAAGAACGGCATGGACGTCATCAACATGTCGCTCGGATCGAGCTACGGAACCGCCACCGACCCCTCGGCCGTGGCCGCCGCCAATGCGGTGGGCGCCGGCGTCGTGGTCATCGCCTCGGCCGGCAACTCCGGCCCGAACCCGTATCTGACGGGCTCGCCGGGCACCGGCAAGGGCGTCCTCTCCGTCGCCGCCAACGATGCCACCGAGACCTTCCCGGCCGCGCGCATCACCCTGCCCGACGGCAGCACCATCGACGCGATCAACGCCAATGGCGCCGACCTGCCGAGCGACCCGCTCAGCGTCGTCGTGCTCCGCGATGATCCCGCCACCGGCGAGAACGAGGCGCTCGGCTGTTCGGTCAACGCCTACACGTCGAACGGCATCGTGTCCGGCCAGAACCAGATTGCGGTCAGCCAGCGCGGCACCTGTGCCCGCGTCGCCCGCGGTATCTACGCCCAACAGGCCGGCGCGGCCGCGGCCGTCATGATCAACAACACCGCCGCCTACCCGCCGTACGAGGGTCCGATCGTGTCGAACCCCGACGACAACACCGACTACGAGGTGACGATCCCGTTCCTCGGCGTGCGCGGCGTGCTGGGTTCGGCTCCCACCGATGACGGCGATCGTCTGGTGGCGGCGAACGGTGGGCGGGTCACCCTGGCCGCTAGCACCCTGACCAACCCGACGTTCTCGCAGTACGGCTCGTTCAGCTCCGGCGGTCCGCGCACGGGCGATTCGGGCCTCAAGCCGAACGTGACAGCGCCCGGCGTCTCGATCCGCTCCGCGGCCGTGGGCTCCGGTGCCGGCTTCGCCTACAACTCGGGCACGTCGATGGCGGCCCCGCACGTCGCGGGGGTCGCGGCGCTGGCCGTCCAGGCGCACCCCTCGTGGGACGCCCGCGCGGTCTCGGCCTCGCTGGTCAACACGGCGGACGCCGACCGGGTCGCCAACTTCCGCCTCACCCTGGGTGGGGGCGGTCTCGTGGACGCCGCCGGTGCGGTGGCCGCCCGCGTGACGGCGGCCGGCGACCAGTACACCACCGAGAGTGGCGTCTACCGGGAGCCGTCGCTGAGCTTCGGCTTCGCCGAATCCACCCGCAGCGACATCACGGCCGTCAAGCGCATCCTGCTCACGAACCACACGAACAGGCCGGTGACCTACAGCGTCGCCACGGAGGCCACGCCGCAGAGCAAGCCGGCCACGGTGACCGTGAACCGTCAGCGCGTCACCGTTCCGGCCAACCGGACGGCCAACGTCGAGGTCAGCCTGCGGGTTCCGGTCGCCTCCATCGGCGGAACCCTGGAAGGCGAGTTCGCGATGCACGAGGTATCGGGCAGCGTGGTCTTCACGGGTCCGGACACGGTCAAGGTGCCCTACCTGCTGGTGCCGCGCGCCGATTCCGAGATCACGGCCGACTACCGCGGCCGCGCCGACCGGAACAACCTGTCGGTCAGGCTCCGCAACCGCGGAGCGATCGAGGGCGTCGCCGACGTCTACCAGGCGGGACTGACCGACGTCGAGGGCGACGCCACCGTCGCCGGTCACCCGGGCATCGACCTGCGCGCTGCCGGTGTCGCGTCGTTCGAGACCGACGGCAACGACCACCTCATCGTGTTCGCGGTGAACAGTTGGGATCGCTACTCCAACGCGGCTCGCAACAACACCCAGGTGGTGATCGACACTGACGCCGACGGCGAGGCCGACTACGTGGTGTACGCCACCGACTCGGGTCTGGTCCGCACCAACAACGTCGACGGACGCAACGAGGTGTTCATCCGCGACATCGCCAACGGGGCGACTCTCGCCGCCGGCTTCCTGGCGCAGTCCCCGACCGACAACAGCACCGTGCTGCTGCCCGTCCAGGCCAGCTCGCTCGGTTTGACGGCGGACGCCGGCGACTTCGCGTACAGCGTGTACGTGAGCTCGATCACCAACTCGACCGCGTCGGATTCCATCGACGGCACCGCCCGGTTCAACCCGTGGACGCCGGCGCTGGAGACGGGCCAGTACGAGCCGGTGGCCGCCGGGGAAACCTCGACCCTGCCGATCGCCGTGGACGCGGACGCCGTCGCCGCCCAGCAACCGCTGGGCACGATGGTCGTCGTCGTGGACAACGCCGCGGGCGCCAACGAGGCCCGGGTGCTGGAGTTGGCCGGCTGACGCAGTACCGTCCACCCACCAACAAGGACGCCCCCGCTCCGGCCCGCGCCGGGGCGGGGGCGTCCGCCCACTCCCCGAGAGGAACCCCCGTGTCCGACATCGATGACTACGTCGCTGCCCAGGCGCCGACGCATCAACCCCACCTGACCGCGCTCGTCGAGCTCGTGCGGCGGCTCGCCCCCGATGCCGGTGAGAAGATCAGCTGGGGTATGCCCACGTGGACGCTGCACGGCAACCTCGTGCACGTCGCCGCCGGCAAGCATCACGTCGGCCTCTATCCGGGCCCGGAAGGGGTGGCGCACGTCGCCGCCGACTGCGACGAGCGGGGCCTGAAGTACAGCAAGGGGGCGATCCAGCTGCCGCTGTCCAAAGCGGTGCCGGTCGACCTCGTCACGCGTGTGGTCGAGTTCCGGATTGCACAGCAGCGAGCCAGGATCAGCGGCGACGCGCGGTGAGACGGGGAGCTGCGCGCGAGGCTGGATCATCTCCTGACACGGCGCGCCACACCTGACCGCGCCACACCTGACACAGTGGTGCCATGGCGAAGCAGCCCTCCACGACCCTGATGTTCCTCGGCGCAGCCGGGACGGTCACCGGGTCGAAGTACCTCCTGACCATCGGTGGCCGACGGGTCCTCGTCGACTCGGGCATGTTCCAGGGCGAGAAGAAGTGGCGCCTGATGAACTGGGAAAAGTTCCCCGTCGAGCCGGCGTCGCTGTCCGACATCGTGCTCACCCACGCGCACATGGACCACGTCGGCTATCTGCCCGCGCTGACCCGTGCGGGCTTCGACGGGCCCATCTGGTGCACCGAGGGCACCCGCCAGCTCGCCGAGATCGTGCTTCGGGACGCAGCCAAGCTGCAGGAGCAGGAGGCCGAGGACGCCAACGAGCGGGGCTACTCCAAGCACGATCCTGCGCTGCCGCTGTACACGATCGCCGACGTGGAGGCGATGCTCGACCAGTTCGTCGCCCTCGAGTTCGACACCGACTTCGAGCTCACCGGCAACGAGCGGCCGGGCTTCGTCCCGCATCCCGACGAGACGGTGCGGGTCCACCTCACCCGGGCCGGACACATCCTCGGTTCGGCCTCGGTCAACGTGTGGACGCCCACGGCGTCCGTGCTGTTCTCCGGCGATCTCGGCCGCCACGACCATCCCGTTCTCAAACCCCGCGGAACGCCCGAGGGGGCGCCGTTCGTGCTCATCGAGTCGACCTATGGCGACCGGGAGCATCCCGATCCGCCGAACCTGCCGCACGAGGGCTTCGCCGACGTCATTCGCCGAACGATCGCGCGCGGCGGCTCGGTGCTCGTGCCCGCCTTCGCCATCGACCGCACCGAGGTCGTGCTGAAGATCATCTCCGACATGGAGCGCGACGGCCGCATTCCCGATGTCCCCGTGTACGTGAACTCCCCCATGGGCGTCCGCGCGCTGCGGGTGTACCAGTCGCTGACCGACGAGCTGCGCGACGACCTCGACCCGACCGACCTCGTGCACATCCCCGATCTGACGGCCGTGGAGTCTGCCGAGGACTCGAAGGTGCTCACGGCGCCCGGTGGGCATCCGCCGGCGGTGATCATCTCGTCCTCCGGCATGGCGACCGGCGGACGCGTGCTGCACCACTTGGAGCAGATGCTGCCGGACGCGAGGAACGCCGTCGTGCTGACCGGGTACCAGGGCGTCGGGACGCGCGGTCGGCAGCTCTCCGAGGGCGTCGACCAGATCAAGATGTACGGCCAGTACGTGCCCGTGCGCGCCGAGATCTACCACGACCGGGAATTCAGCGTCCACGCCGACTGCTCCGACCTGCTCGACTGGCTGCGCGACCTCGAACCCAAGCCCCAGCAGGTGTTCTGCGTGCACGGCGAGCAGCACGCCGCCACAGCCTTTGCCACGAAGATCAAGAACGAACTCGGCCTGCACGCGGTGGTGCCCACGCACGGCGAGATCGTCCGGCTCGAGGGGGACGCCGGCGCCCGCCCGGAGGCGGAGCGCGTCCCGACCGCGACAGCGCCCAAGACCGCGACAGCTGCCGAGACCGCGGCGGCAGCGGCGTCCGGACTGGGCTACCGCCTGATCACCGGACCGCTGGACGATGCGTTCGCACGCCGGGTCAGCGAGGCGCTGCGGGAGGGCTATCAGGTGGCCGGCGCACCCGCTCTGGCCGTCGAGGAGGGCCGCGTCATCACTGCCCAAGCCGTCATCCGGAGCTCGCAGAGCCCGCCACGCTGAATTCTCTCGGCGTCGGGTTCACTCCCGTCCCACGGAGTGTGTCCCGCGCGTGGAGGACGCTCGAGGGCCCTAGGATCGCACCCGTCCGATCAACGAGGAGAACTCCTGTGAGCACCCCGACCCTCAGGCCCGGCACGTTGACGCTGGGTGAGCACTTCAGCGGCGCCTTCGCGACGTACAAGTCGCGCCTCTGGCTCTTTCTCGGCCTCGCGTTCGCGCCGATGCTCGGCGCCATCCTCATCGCCCTGGTGCTGGGCGGCGTGATCATGGGCGTGACCCTCTCCAGCTCGGGGCGCACCCCGGGAGCGGGTCCCGTGGTGCTGATCTCCGTGGTCGCGGTGGTCGCCATCTTCGCCCTGGTGCTGTTCCAGTACCGCTGCCTCGCGATGAGCTCGCTGGCCACCCGCGATGTCGCCGCCGGGCACCATCCCGCGTGGCCCGACCTGTGGCAGCGGACCCGCGGCTTCACGGGGCGGTTCCTGCTGCTGGCGCTCGCGTTCGGCGCGGTGTTCCTGGCCCTGTACGCCATCCTGGCGTTCATCATCGTCCTGCCCTTCATCCAGCTGATCCTGCAGGGCAACACCTCTGATGCCAACGCGTGGACCGGCTTCTTCGGTACGTTCGCCCTGGCCGTGGTCCTCATGCTCGCGGTCGGGATCGTCGCCCTCATCCTGCAGGTGCGCTGGCTGTACCTCATCCCGGTCATGGGCATCGAGCAGACCTCCGGGTTCGACGGCCTGCGCCGCTCGTGGCAGATCACCCGCGGTGCCTTCTGGCCGACGCTGGGCTACTACCTGCTGATGTCCCTGGCCATCGGCGCGCCGATCTACCTCGTCTCCATCGTGACCCAGTTCGCCGTGACGCCGATCTCGATCAGCGTGGCCGAGGGTGTTGCGCCCTCGGGTGCCGCCATCGCCATGATGGTCCTCGCCACGCTGCTGCAGATGGCCGTGAGCGTCCTCGTCCAGCCGTTCTCGGCGATCTTCGTCACCGTCATGTACCTCAGCCGCCTGCGGGCGCTCGCCGGCGAGCCGCCCTCGATCGCCTACCAGCAGGCGGCTTGGGGCCAACCGTACGGCGCCCCCGGCGCCCCCTCGCCCGAAGCGGGCGGCCAGCAGCCGCCTTACGGCCAGCCGCCCCACGGGGAGCAGCCTCCGACCGGGGAGGGCTTGGGGGATCATCCCACCCGCTGAGCAATCGGACGCGGCGAGGATCCCAGCTGTCGAGCCACGGCAACCCGGTTTGCCAGAGGTGTTCGCGACGAGGTCCAATCGAGCCATGGAGATCCTGGCCTACCTCGACGAGGTGTCGATCGCTCGTGCCGACGTCGAGCATCTGGGGGTCATCGAGCGCCTCTTGGCGGACGACCCCACGTCACCGCAGCACGTGGCCACCACGACGCTCATCAGCGACGACATGCTGGGCGAGTGCCCCGATTGCCCCGACCTGAGCGCCGCGTTCGCCCGCATCGACGGCGATCCCAACCAGCTTCTCGCCGTGGTGCTGGACGCAGCCGAACACGTCATCGGCACCTTTCAGATCACCTTCGTGACCACCCTGGCCCGCGGCGGGGCCATGCGCGCCGTCGTCAACGGAGCGCGCATCCGCGCGGGCGAGGACTCCGTCGAGGTCGGCCGTGAGGTGTTCCGCTGGATCCGGAAACGCGCGCGCAGCGAAGGCGCTCGCGTCCTCATGGTCTCCACCGAGAAGGACCGCTCCCACGTCCACGGCTTCTACACCACCATGGGCTTCCGTCAGACCCACGAGGGCCTGACGCTCCCACTCTGATCCCCCGGCTCCGGCTGCCGGCGCCCGGGTATCCGCAGGTCGAGAGTGGACCTGGAGAATGTCGGACGCCCCTGCCACCCTGTTTCGTGACGGGTCGGACGCGCCGCCCGGCACACCGAGGAGGTACCGCGATGGGACGACCGATCCACTTCGAGATCCAGGCCGATGATCTGGAGCGAGCCAAGGACTTCTACGCCGCCGCGTTCAACTGGGAGTTCGTCGACTACAGCGAGTACACCGGATCGCCCTACTACGGGGTGGTCACGGGTGCCGACGACGAGCCCGGGATCAACGGCGGGCTGCTTCCGCGTCCGGCCGCCGCGCCGGCCCCGGACGCCGAGGGGAGGTGCGCGCAGGGCACGAACGCCTGGGTGGTCACGATGGGCACCGACGACTTCGACGCCACCGCGGAGCGGATCCTCGCCGCTGGGGGCACCGTCGCGCTGCCCAAGGCGGCCCTACCGGGGATGGCTTGGCAGGGCTACTTCCTCGACACCGAAAACAACACGATCGGGCTGCACCAACCGGATCCGGACGCCGCCTGAGTCCGGACCCGGCCTGGTGATCGCCGCGCGGTTCCTCATCGCATCAGCGCATTAACGCATCAGCGCGTGGCGCAGGGCGTCAGCGAGGGTGTGCTGGGCGAAGCGGAAGCCACTTCCGGTGAGCTTGCCGGCGCTGACGCGCTGATCGGTGTCGATCATCTGGTCGTATCCCTCGGCGCCCAGCACCGTCGTCGGGCCCAGCGCCGGGGTCGGGAGGATCGCGGGCCGGTGCAGCACCCGGCCCAGCGTGGCGGCGAACTCCTGCTGGGTCACCGGGCGCGGCGCCACGGCGTTGACGGGGCCGGCCAGCCCGGGCGTCGCCAGCGTGTGCACGTAGGCGCGGGCGAGGTCGTCCAGGCCGATCCAGCTGAGCCAGGCGTCGGCGCGGGTGAGGCGTCCCCCCAGCCCGACGGAGAACAGCGGCACCTGGGGCAGCAGCGCTCCCCCGCCCTCGCTCAGCGCGATGCCCGTCCGCAGGAACGCGGTGCGGACGCCGGCGTCCACCGCGGGCGCCGCCGCGGCCTCCCACCGCTGGACGACGTCGGCCAGGAAGCCCTCCCCGGGCGTCGAGTCCTCGGTGAGGATCTCGTCCGGACGCCGTGCACCGTAGAGACCGATCGCGCTGGCCTGCACGAGATGTTTGCCCTCCGGCCCGGACGCCAAAGCCGCGACGAGCGTTCCGGTCGCATCCAGCCGCGATCGCAGCACCCGGCGCTTGTGACCCTCGGTGAACCGACCCCCGATGGAGTGGCCCGCCAGGTTCACCACGGCGTCGGCTCCGTCGAGCACACCGGCGGGTAGGACGCCGGCGCCGGGGTCCCAGCCCCAGGCGTCTCGGCTCGCCGGCCCAGCGGCGTCGCGCACCAGCCGCCGCACGGTGTGTCCGCCGGAGGTCAGCAGCGCCCGCAACTGCGTGCCCACGAGCCCCGAACCGCCCGCCACCACCACGGTCATCGGCCCGTGCGGCAGGCTCGCATGGAGGCCCAGGTCGGAGCGCAGCTGGCGCTCCCGGAAGCTGAACAGGCCGGTCAGCTGCATCTCGACCAGCGGCACGGCGACCCGGTCGGGCAGCACCGGGAGCTCCCAGTGGACGCGGTCGGTGATGATCGTGGAGCCGCCCGGCCCGTCGGCGAAGGTGTGCTCGTGACGCCACCGCCGAAACGGTCCGCTCACCTGCTCGTCGACGAACCCGTGGCCCGGGTCGAGCTCCACGTGGCGCACCCGCCAGTCCAGCCCGACGGGACCCCGGCGTCCCCGCCAGCTCACCTCGGGCAACAGCCCCGCGACCAGCGGGTGCGAGATGCGCAGTGCGATCTCGGAGCCCACCTCGATGCCGTGCGTCGGGCCCTCGAGCAGGGTGGCCATGCCGGGAGGCGTCAACCGGACGAACGCCCCGGGTCGGGTGTGCCACGCGAACACCTCGGCGCGACCGAAGGGATATCGGGAGACGTGCTCGAAGGTGGGCATGCGAGCTCCTCGGTGGGCGGCTTTCGGCTTGCCCCAGCCTAGGTGGTTGCGGACTCCCGAGGGGTGTTCGCGCCGGAGGCATGCGGCGTCAGGGGCGGCGCTGCCACTCCCGGATCGCACGGATGCGCGTGTCGACCTGGTCGGATGTGGCCCGCGCGAGCGGCGGCCCGCCACATTGTCGACGCAGCTCGGCGTGGATGTGGCTGTGCGGCACGCCCTTGACCCGGGCGTACTGGCTGACCAGAGTGTTGAGTTCCTTGCGTTTCGTGGCGAGCGCCCGGTGCAGCGACACCTCCGCGGTCACCCGTTCGCGGCGCTCGGCCCGAGCGTGCCGCGTGACCTGCCGGCGCTGCCGCTCCCGCAGGAGGTGGCCGATCTGATCGGGTTCGAGCAGGCCGGGCAGCCCGAGATAGTCGGCCTCGTCGTCGGAGGTCGGGACTGCGTGCATGCCGAATTGCTGGTTCTCGAAGAGCACATGGTCGAACACGGCGTCGCTGTGCAGTGCCTCGAAGCTGCCGATGAGGTCGTCGGACGCCGCCTCGCTGCGATTGGCGGCGTCCAGCAGATCCTCCTCGACCCACTCATCAGTCGCCGCCGATCTCGTGCCGAGCACGTGGTCGCGCTGTCGCTCCAGCGAGGACGCGTGCGCGAGGATGATCGGCACGGTCGGCAGGAAAACGGTGGCGACCTCGCCGCGGCGCCGCGTCCGCACGAAGCGTCCCACCGCCTGGGCGAAGAAGAGAGGCGTCGAGGTGGCGGTCGCGTACACCCCGACGGCCAACCGGGGTACGTCCACGCCCTCGGACACCATCCGCACCGCGACCATCCAGCGGTCCTCCGACGTCGAGAAATCCTCGATCCGCTGGCTCGCGCCCGCGTCGTCCGACAGCACGAGGGTCGGTCTGGCACCGGTCAGTTGCTCCAGGACGCGTGCGTACGCCCGAGCGACCGTCTGGTTGGTGGCGATGACCAGGCCGCCGGCGTCCGGCACGTGACGGCGCACCTCGGTGAGCCGGCGATCCGCCGCGCCCAGGACGGCGGCGATCCACTCCCCCTTCGGGTCGAGCGCCGTGCGCCACGCCTGCGCGCTCACGTCCTTGGTGAGGAGTTCGCCCAGGTTCGCCTCGATCTCATCGCCGGCCTTGGTGCGCCAGCGCATGGGTCCGCCGTAGTTCATGAAGACCACGGGCCGCACGACGTGATCGCGGAGGGCGTCGGCATAACCGTAGATGTAGTCGGCGCGGGACGTCCGTACGCCTCCGTCGCCCTCGTCGTAGGTCACGAAGGGGATGGGGTTCTCGTCCGACCTGAACGGGGTTCCGGTCAACGCAAGCCGTCGGGTCGCGAATTGGAACGCCTCGCGGATCGCCTCGCCCCAGCTCAGGGCGTCCCCGGCATGGTGCACCTCGTCGAGAATGACCAGGGTCGGGATGTCGGTGGCCATCGCCTGGTACCCCCACGGTGAGGTCGCCACTCCGGCATAGGTGGCGACCACCCCGTCGAACTGCCGCGAGCGGCCTCGCTTGCGTCCACCGGTACCGGGGTCGAGCTGGATGCCGACCTTCGCGGCGGCGTCCGCCCACTGGACCTTCAGGTGCTCCGTCGGGGCCACGACGATGATGCGCCGCACCGTGCGGTTGTTGAGCAGTTCGGAGGCCACGCGCAGCGCGAACGTCGTCTTGCCAGCGCCCGGGGTGGCGACCGCGAGGAAGTCGCGCGGCGCGGCGTCCCGGTAGCGCTCCAGCGCCTCGGCCTGCCACGCGCGCAGGGACGCCGACGTGCCCCACGGCGCGCGCTGCGGGAAGGCCGGGCTGATGCGGTCGAACGCCGAATGCGTCACGGATGCACCGGTCCCGCGGAGACGGGGTGGGACGGGGGGCGACGCATAGGGGCACGACCCTAGCTCGCCGCGCCGAGGGAAGGCACGTCCAGACCCCGCGTGTTGGGGTCGTATCAGAAGCCGACCCGGAGCTCGCGCATCAGCTCGATCTCCTCACGCTGGCTCGAGACCACGTCCTGCGCCAGTTGCCGCACCGCGGGGTCGGCGCCGTCGGCCAGCACCTGCTCGGCCATGGCAACTGCACCCTCGTGGTGGGCGATCATCTGGTCGAGGAACAGCCCGGACGCGGCGAGGGTGTCCGCGCTCCGGAGCTGGCCGAGTTCGGCCTCGGTGAGCATGCCCTGCATGCCGGCGTGCCCACCGTGCTGGCCGCCTTCGGGCTCGCCCCACGCCTGCAGCCAACCGCGCATTTGGTCGATCTCGGGCTGCTGGGCATCCCGGATCGCCGTCGCCAGGTCGGTCATCTCGGTGCTGAGGCCCGGCTTGGCGAGCAGGATGTCGCTCATCTCCACGGCCTGCTCATGGTGCGGAATCATCATCTGGGTGAACATGACATCGGCGTCGTTCGCGCTCACCCGGGTCGCGGTGGTCGCGGTCGCGGTGGTCGCGGTCGCGGTGGACGCCGGCGCTGCGGCACTGGCGTCCGGCTGGCCGGAGGGCGTCACTCCACCCGTGCAGCCGGCCAACAAGAAGGCGCCGCACGCGGTCGCGGCGAGCGCCAGGGACATCGGGGAACGGGACATGCGAGCCACCTCACGGGGGGAAACAGTGCATCCACCCTACCCGCACGCGCCGGGCGCGACCGTTCGCCGTACACTGGGAATACGCTTCCCTCCCCTGGTGGCGCCCGTTTCGAAGGAGAAACACATGAGCCCCGCGCCTGCATTCGCCCTTGCCCGCACGCGTCCCGGAACCGCCGACCCCCGCGTCCGCCTCACCCGCCGCTCCCTGATCGGTTCGGCGGCCGCGCTGGCGATCGGCGGGGCCCTGGCCGGGTGCGCGTCCGGGAGTGGCACCGCCACAGATGGCCCCACCCAGATCAGCTTCACCTTCTGGGGACCCGACTTCTACCAGCGCTTCACCCAGCAGATGGTGGACGCCTTTCACGCGGCCCACCCTGAGATCAGTGTCCAGAGCCAGCCCGCGGAGTGGGGCGGCTATTGGGATCGCCTGGCGACCATGACCGCCGGAGGCAACCCGCCGGACGTCATGAACATGGACGGCAAGTACATCGCCGAGTACGGCGGCAAGGGCGTCCTCGCGGACCTCAACACCGTCGAGGGTCTCGACCTGTCGAACCTGTCGGACGCCGACCGCCGCGCCGGCACGTTCCGGGACACGCTGTACGCCCTCTCGACCGGCTGGAACGCGTTCGCGATCTACGCGAACCCGGAAGTCTTCAGCGCGGCCGGGGTCGACGTTCCCGACGACACCACCTGGACGTGGGACGACTTCTACACCACGGCCGAGGCGATCAGCCAGGGCGCGCCGGACGGCACCGTGGGCGCAACGGGCGGCGGCACCTACGCCGACCTCACCATCTGGCTGCGCCAGCACGGCGAGGACCTCTTCTCCGACGACGGGGTTGGCTTCACCCCGGCGACGGCCGCGGCGTGGTTCGAGCACTACGTGCGGCTCATGACCTCCGGTGCCGGGTTCCCCCCGGCGCAGGCGCAGGAGGACGGCTCGGTGCCTTATGAGCAGCAGGCATTCCCGACGGGTCGCTCGGCGATGTTCTGGTCGTGGAGCAACCAGCTCGAGAACGCCCGCAAGGCCACAGGGCAAGAGGTGCGCATGCTGCGGCCACCCTCGCGGACGGGCCGGGTGCAGGACAACGGGCTCTTCCTGAAGGCCAGCATGTTCTGGTCGATCGGGGCCCGGACGCAGCACTTGGCCGAGTCGGCCACCTTCGTCAACTTCCTGATGAACGATCCGGACGCCGCCCGGATTCAGCTGCTCGCCCGCGGCGTCCCCTCCTCGCCCGAGGTGCTGGCCGCGCTGGAGCCGCACCTGGGCGCCACCGACACCTACATCGCGGAATGGTTGGGCTCGGTGGGCGAAGAGATCACCCTGCCGCCGCCCCACATCGAACCCGAAGGAGCGGCCGACCACCAGAACGTGATCGCCCGTGCGCTGGAGGAGGTCCGGTTCGAGCGGCTGTCGCCCACGCAGGCGGCCGAGCGGCTCGCGAATGACCTCAACGCGATGATCGCGTCCGCCTGAGGCGAAACCGCCCCCAGGGGCGGCCGCGGCGGCCCGGTCAGCCGACCAGACGCTCCAGGGCGTCCAGGAGCGGCACCTGACCGGCGGTGAGTTTCGTCCGCGCCGTGCGCACATCGAACCAGCCGGCCCGGTCCACCTCCGGGTAGGTACGCAGGCGTCCGGAGCGACGCGGCCACTCGACCTCGAAGGTGTTGGATTCCACGAAGGCCAGTCCGGCGTCCGCCTCGATCCCGAACCCGCGGACGCGCTTGCCCGAACTCAGCCGCACTTCGCCGAGATCGAGCAGGTCGCCGTCCGGAGCGGGGACGCCGACCTCCTCGGTGAACTCCCGCCGCGCGGCGTCCTCGGGGGTCTCCTCGCCGGGGATGTACATGCCCTTGGCGAGCGACCAACCGCCGTCGTCGCGGTGCCCCCAGAAGGGGCCGCCCATGTGGACGATGAACACCGTCACGCCCGCCTCGGAGCGGTGAAAGGGCAGCAGCCCCGCGCTGTGCAACGGCATTCCCCCATGGTGCACAACCTCGCCAAACGTGTCCACGGGTGTCCAGATCGCGCACGCGGCGTCCACCGTGATCGTGGGCGGTCTGGACTCCGTGGGGCCTCAGGTGCGACAGTGTGCGGCATGAGCACCGATGACGCGGACGCGACGCCCCTGGATCCCAAGGAGCAGATGAAGGCGGCGCTGGAGGCGAAGAAGGCGGCGCAGCACGCCAGCGCGGCGGGCCCCGCGGGCGGGCCGGGGAAGGCGTCCGGCGGACCGCACGGGCAGCAGGGCGGCAAGCGTCAGTTCCGGCGCAAGTCGGGCGGCTGAGGCCGACCCCGCTCCTCGCGCCCGACCATCCTGCGGCCGGGTCCGTTACCTCTGGTCGGGGCTTTCTGGTTCGAAGTCGGTGGCCTCCGGCTCCAGTTCCGACCACGCCTGCGCGTCGGTCTTCTCCTCGACCTTGAGGTGGTCGAAGTACTCTCGCTGGCGCAGGTCTTCGGGCAGCGTGGCGTCGTCGATGCTGTCCTCAGCCTCCTTGGCCTCCTCGATCGCCTCCTCGGCGCGGTGAAGCTGGTCCTCGTTGGCCTCGGGCGTGGGCTGGGAATCAGACATGGGAGCTCCTCGGTCGGGCGGACGCCCCGCGCGGCGCCGGGGTCAGGGACTGTCTACCCCAACGCCAGCGCCGCGACAAGGGTCGGGGGGCGCAACAGCGCCACCGGCGCGGGGTGCACGGCGCATCGGTCCCCGGCCGCGTGCCGGGGTCCGGTTCAGACGCGCGCGATCGCGATGATGTTTCCCATGACCGTGGGCAGCCCGCGCCCCTGCCTCGCGCCCGTCAGGCGATCGTAGAGGCGGGCGAGGGGGCCCTCCAGCACGACGCGATGCGTGATGCGCCGGTGGCCGTCATGCACGTCGACCTGCCCGTCGGCGTCGGCGTCCACACGGTCCATTTCGTGCTCCAGCCGCAGGGCGCACAGGATGAGTTTGGCTTCGACGACGAAGCGTCCGCGCACGCGATCGACCTGGGCGATCCGGAACGGGATGCGCGGACCGTTCGTGGGCCTGACCCAACCGATCGCGCCCTGGGCAACGGGACCGTTGAGCTTGGCGCGCTGGACGTCCGGGTCGTCGACGGGCCAGTGCTCGACCTGCGTCCAGCGCTCCCAGACGACGGCGGGGTCGACCTCGGCCTCCACGGTGTGTTCATGGACGATCATGCGTGCTTCCCCCTCGGCGCTCCCGGCGTGGAGCCACGGACCATTGTGCCGCGTGCGCGGGAGGAACGTCATCGCGTCCAGGCGCCGCAGGGGTGGGTTGCCGGCCCACCCGCGTGCGGATATCGCTACCGTGGCACGCAGCCCACGCGACGAAGGAGCGACCCCGTGAGCGTTGACATCGAGGCCAACCACGGCCGAGCCCCCCTGCTCAACCGCCTGCCCGGCGAGCCGGTGCCCTACTACCTCGCCTCCGGCGAGGGCCACCGCGTCGAGCGGGACGGCCAGCTCTGGACGATCATCGCCCGCGCCGGTGACGCCGGCGGCCTGTTCGACGCCGCCTACGTCCTCGGGCCGCGCGGTGCCGGCGCCGAGGCGCACTCGGTGCCCTACCAGCGCACCTACGTGGTCTTCGACGGACGCGTGCTCGTCCAGTTGCCGGGCGAGAGCCGCGTCCTGGCGCCGGGCGACAGCGTCACCGTTCCCGCCGGCGTCCCGGTCGCCTACCGGCTGCTCGGGCACCTGACGCGGCTGCTGTTCTGGTCCGCCCCCGGCGGGGCGCTGGACGCACTCGCGGCGTCCGGCCCCATCCGGAGCCATCTCTACGGTGCGGACGCGGCGGCGTCGCTCGGCGTCCCGCTCCTGACGGGGGTGGAGGCGGCGGCGTCCGACTGGACGGACCCCCGCGACCCCGACGACGACACCCTGCCGGCCGGCGTCGAGCCGTTCTTCCTGCGCCGCCACGGCGGCGACCGCATCGAGTGGCCGGACGCCGTGAACGCCTTCGCCGCGCGCGGCCGCAACACCGGCGGGCGCTACATCATGGTGAACACGCTGGCCGCGCCGCAGCCCTACATCATCCGGCACTTCCACTCGCTGCACACCGAGAACTTCTTCTGCCTGTCCGGGCGCGTGTGGCTGTGGGTCAACGGCCAGGAGGTGCTACTGACGCCGGGAGACTTCGTGCACGCCCCCGCCGGGACGATCCACAGCTTCGCGATCGCCGCCCACAACACGACCATGCTGGGCCTGCTGGCCAACGACGTCTTCGAGCCCTTCTTCGACGTGACGGGCATCGCGACGGAGGCGTTCGTCCACACCGAGGGCAAGCTGGACGCCGGCGTCGTGATGAGCGGGATGAGGGCCAACCCAGACCTGGACGTCACCGTGGTGGGTCCGCCCCCGAAGACCGACCGGTTCTGACCCACGGATCGTGCCCGGCCGGTTCCCGACGCGGGCCGCGGTCGCCAGCCTCGACGGGCGTCCGGCCGGCGGGCTACGGTGGGAATGTCTCCTACCGAAAGCGAGGCGCAGCGATGGAGCAGCGCACCTTGGGCACCCTCACCGTCTCGGCCATCGGGCTGGGCTGCATGGGCATGTCCGGCAACTACAGCCAGCGGCCCGACCGCGACGAGATGATCGCGTTGACGCGGGCCGCCTTCGAGCGCGGCGTCACCTTCTTCGACACCGCCGAGGCGTACGGCCTCGGCCACAACGAGGCCCTCGTCGGCGAGGCCCTGCGCGACGTCCGCGACGAGGTGGTCATCGCCACCAAGTTCTTCGAGTCCATCGATCACGAGAAGCACGCGCTCAACGGACGCCGTGTCCGGCCGGACGAGGTGAAGGACACCTGCCAGGGCTCGCTCGAACGCCTGGGCACCGACGTCATCGACCTGTACTACCTGCACCGGATGAACCCCGACGTGCCGGTCGAGGAGTACGCCGGAGTCCTGGGCGAGCTCATCGATGAAGGTACGATCCGCGCCTACGGCCTCTCGGAGCCGTCCGAGGCGACGCTGCGCCGGGCCCACGCCGTCCGTCCCGTCGGCGCACTGCAGAACGAGTACAACCTGTGGTGGCGGCGGCCCGAGGAGGGCATCCTCGACGCCTGCGGCGAGCTGGGCATCGGGTTCGTTCCGTTCAGCCCCCTGGGCAAGGGCGTGCTCACCGGCACGGTCGACACGTCGACGACGTTCGAGCAGGGCAACGACATCCGCGCGACGATCCCCCGCTTCCAGGGCGAGGCGTTCGAGCACAACCTCACGCTCGTGGACGCCGTCAGGCAGATCGCCGCCCGGCTCGGCTGCACCCCGGGACAGGTCGCGCTCGCCTGGCTGCTGGCGCGGGCGCCGTTCATCGTGCCGATCCCGGGCAGCACCAAGCTGCACCGCGTGGAGGAGAACATCAAAGCCGCGGACGTCCACCTGTCCGAGGAGGACATGACGCGCCTCACCGGGCTGGCCGAGGAGGTCGGCATCGTGGGCGGCCGCTACGAGGACGCGCAGGAAGCGCGCACCAACCTCTGACCACCATGGACCGTGACGCCCCGGTGATCCGTGAGCGGGGTGGTCGCGGTCACGCCGGCTGGCCGAGCCGGACGGTCGCGATCGAGTGCGGGAGAAGGTCGAATCTGACGCGACGACCGTCCACCTGCACCGGCAGATCGCCGAGCGCCACCGTTTCGGGGGCGTCGAAGGTGTTGTGCGCGGTGGGGCGGTCGCTGTGCAGCAGCTGCGCGCGCAGCACCTCGGTGACCTTGCCGCCAAGCTCGAACTCGGCGGTGAAAAGACGTTCCAGACTCCAGTTGGTGACGCTGATGGTGTACGCGTCGTCCTTGCGGGACACGGTCGCGTCGGCGTGCGCGCCGAGGGCGCCAGCCGCCACGGGGATGAACTGCGCGTCCTGGTGGTCGCTGTAGAGATCGAACACGTGGTAGGTCGGGGTCTTCACGAGGCGGGGGCCGTCGGTGAGCAGCATCGCCTGCAGCACGTTCACCATCTGGGCGATGTTCGCCATGCGCACCCGGTCGGCGTGCCGGTGGAAGATGTTGAGGTTCAGCGCTGCGACGACGGCGTCCCGCATGGTGTTCTGCTGGTACAGGAAGCCGGGGTTCGTGCCCGGCTCCACGTCGTACCAGGTACCCCACTCGTCGACGATCATCCCCACCCGCTTGGCGGGGTCGTGCTTGTCCATGATCGCGCTGTGCCGGGTGATCAGTTCCTCCATCCGCAACGTCTGCCGGATGGTCTCATGCCAGCCGTGGTCGTCGAAGTCCGTCGCCGACCCCTTCGTCGACCACTCCCCGGTGGGGATGGTGTAGTAGTGCAGGCTCAGCCCGTCCATGTGTTCGCCGGCGCGGGCCATCAGCACGTCGGTCCACTCGTAGTCGTCCGCGTTCGCGCCGCAGGCGATCTTGCTGATGCGGTTGCCTGAGTAGTTCCGCACGTACGTCTGGAACTGCCGGTACTGGTTGGCGTAGTGCAGCGGGAGCATGTTCCCACCACACCCCCAGCTCTCGTTTCCGACGCCGAAGAACTCCACCTTCCACGGCTGCTCCCGACCGTGGCGCTTGCGCAGCTCCGCCATCGGCGTGGTGCTGTCCAGGGTCATGTACTCGATCCAGTCCTGCATCTCGGCGACCGCGCCGCTGCCCACGTTGCCGTTGATGTAGGCCTCCGCGTCCAACTGCTGGAGCAGTTCGAAGTACTCGTGGGTGCCGAACTCGTTCGACTCCACGACCCCGCCCCAGTGGCTGTTCACCATCGGCTGCCGGTCCTCACCGACGCCCTTGAGCCAGTGGTACTCGTCGGCGAAGCATCCACCGGGCCATCGCACCACAGGGACCTTGATGTGTCGCAGCGCCTGCACGACATCGGTGCGGATGCCGTTGCGGTGCGGGATGGGCGAGTCGGCGCCCACCCAGAGCCCTTCGTAGACGCAGCGCCCCAAGTGCTCGGCGAACTGGCCTTGGATGCGGCGGTCGATGCGGTGCAGTGCGGTGGGTTCGCTGAGACGGATCATGTCTTTCCTTCTGGTCGTCGGCGAGTGAAGCGGTCAGCGGACGGCGTCGAAGACGGCGTCGATGCCGGCGCGGGCCACCTCGATGGACGCGGCGTCCGGCAGCTTCGACCACGTGAGGTTCACCGGCGTCCCCGTGTTGTTGGGCGGCTGCGCCGATGCCTGGAGGCGCGTGGCGTCCGCGAGCCGCTCCCCCGCGACGGTCGCCGTCCTGGCGACGGTGAACGTACCGTCCGCCTGCTGACCCGGTAGGCGTCCCTTGCGCGCCTGCTCGAAGTCGACCGTGACACCCTGGGCCCACCAGCCGTCCAGGCCGTGCTCGTCGACGAGATAGCGGGCCATGCTGCGGTGATCCCAGCCCAGGGCGCCGGCGGCGGTCAGAAGGTTGCGCCAACCCTCGTGGTCGCGGCCCGTCGCCGCCCTGAGCGCGTCGGGCCCCATGTTCTGTTCCAGCGAGCGTGCCACGATGCCCCTCCCCGCGGCCGGGCGCCCTGCGCGCCCGCCGTAGTGACAGAGTCCCACAGCCCTGCGGCTGCCCGAGACCACCGGCGTCGATCCGGAGCCGCTCGTGTTCTGGCAGGCCGCCCCGCTGCAGGTGATTCCCGACGCCGATGCCGGGCAGGTGGTCATTGAGGTGAACTACCGGGTCGCCCCCGACAACGAGGCCGCGTTCGTCGAGGCGATGGCCGACCTGCGCCGCTCGCGACTGCGGAGCGGCGGGTTCCGGTGGGAGCTCTACCGCACCGGCGAGGACCCCCATGAGTTCGTCGAGGTGTTCGCGACGCCGTCCTGGGACGAGCACCTGCGCCAGCACGAGGGGCGGCTGACCGCTGCCGACAAGGCCGTCGAGGACTGGGTCGCGGGTCTGCTCGAGGAGCCGGCCACGAGCCGGCACCTGCTGCCGCCCGTGACGCTGCCGCCCGACGACGTCGAGGAGTAGGACTCAGGTCGTCTCCACCGTCGGGGCGAATCGCACGCGGGCGTCCCCGTCATATGTGGACCGCGGGGCCCGCTGATCACCCCACCGTGCAACGTTCTCGTGCGACCGTTAACAACGCGGGGGGGGGCCCACGTCGCCCCAGCAAGGCGCCCACTCCCGGGGGGGGG
>JAKDIK010000292.1 GCA_030450535.1 Propionibacteriaceae bacterium | reverse complement strand
CCGCCCGCATCTGCCCCCGCCGCCGCGCCGCGGGATTGACGCAGGGAGCGCACCCCGGCATGCTTCGTTCATTGCTCGAACTTTCCAGCGATGATCAACTTTTGACCGGGGGTATGGCATGACGGTGACCATCGCCGGGGACGGATTTCTGCGCCAGGGGCGTCCGCACCGGATCATCAGCGGGGCACTCCACTATTTCCGCGTCCACCCCGACCTGTGGGGCGACCGCCTCGCCCGCGTCGCCGCGCTCGGGCTCAACACCGTCGAGACCTACGTGGCCTGGAACTTCCACGAGCGGGCTCCCGGCGAGATCGACTTCACCGGCCCGCGCGACCTGGGCCGCTTCATCGGGCTGGCCGAGCAGGCCGGCCTGGACGTCATCGTGCGTCCCGGTCCCTACATCTGCGCCGAGTGGGACTTCGGCGGCCTGCCCGCCTGGCTGATGCGCACACCCGCGGCGCTGCGGACGTCCGACCCCGCGTTCCTCGCCCCGGTCGACGCCTGGCTGGACGCGGTGTGCGCGGTCGTCGCGCCGGCGTTGGCGAGCCGCGGCGGGCCGGTGGTGGGCGTCCAGATCGAGAACGAGTACGGCTCGTACGGCAGCGACGCGGCCTACCTCGCCCACGTGCGCGACGGACTCGCCGCCCGCGGCATCGACGGCTGGCTGTTCACCTCGGACGGCCCCGGCCCCGACTGGCTGACCCACGGCGCCCTGCCCGGCACCCACGCGACGGTGAATTTTGGCTCTCGCGCCGCGGAATCCTTCGCCGCGCTGGATGCCCACACCGCCCGGCCGGGCCAGGGGGGCGGCCCTCGCATGTGCCTGGAGTTCTGGAACGGCTGGTTCGACCACTGGGGCGAGGCCCACCACACGCGCGATGCCGCCGACGCCGCCCGCGTCCTCGACGAGATGCTGGCGCTCGGCGCGAGCGTCAACCTCTACATGGCGCACGGCGGCACCAACCATGGCCTGTGGAACGGGGCCAACCACCACGGGATCCGGTTCGAGCCCACTGTGACCAGCTACGACTACGACGCCCCCGTCGGCGAGGCGGGCGAGCTGACGGCAAAGTTCCACGCGTTCCGCGAGGTCATCGCAGCCCACACCGGCGTCACGCCGCCCGATCCGCCCGCCCCGCTCCCCCGGCAGGCGCCGCAGTCGGCACCGGTCACCGGCTGGGCCGCCCTGCTCGACCACACCGCGGACTTCGGCCCGGCGAGGATGGCCCCGCACCCCCTCCCGCTGGAGGAGCTCGGGGCCGCCCACGGCCTGGCCCACTACACCGGCGCGACGTTCGTGCCCCCCGACGGCCGCGATCTCGTGCTCGACGGGCTCGCCGACCGCGCCACCGTGCTCGTGGACGGCGAAGTCGCCGGCACCCTCGACCGCAACGACGGCGAGGCCCGCCTGCCGCTGGCACCCCGTGCCGACGGCGGCCCCGTCCGGCTCGAGATCGTCGTCGAGAACGCCGGTCGCATCAACTTCGGCCCGCGTCTCGGTGAGCGCAAGGGGCTCGCCGGCGTCCGGCTGGGCGACCGCTTCATCCACGGCTGGAGCAGCCGCGCCCTGCGCATCGACCTGCCCGGCTGGCTGGACGGCGTCCGGTTCACGCCGGCGGACGACCGGGCCGAGCCGGACGCCCTCGGCGGCCCCCTGCTGGCCCGCGCCACGCTCACCGTGGACGCCCCCGCCGACGGCTTCCTCGCCCTGCCGGGCTGGGGCAAGGGCTTCTGCTGGCTGAACGGGACCCTGCTCGGCCGCTACTGGGAGGCGGGGCCGCAGCGGACGCTGTACGCAGCCGCCCCGCTGTGGCGCGCCGGGACCAACGAGATCACCGTGCTGGAGCTGCTTCACCCGGGCGCGACGGTGGAGCTGGTCGCCGAACCCGATCTCGGCGCCGGTGATCCGGGAAGCACGTTCGCATCGTGAACAAAACGTGACATCCGACGTCGGATTACTGCTCGACACCGGCGGAACCATCCACTAGTCTCGTTCGTCAAGGATCCAAACTAATTGGTTCTCCACGACACCGTGGTCTCATCGAAAGGGCAGCACATGGCCACCCACTCAAGGCCCCATCAGGCAAGAAAGCTCTGGGCGATCGGGGCGGGGCTCGCGCTCGCGCTGGCCGGCTGTGCCGGCGGCACGGGAGCCGGCACCGGCACGGGCACGGGCTCCGGCGACGGGGCCGGCTCGGGCAGCACCGAGGGCCCCGGCTCGATCAAGCTCGTCGCGGCCGAATACAGCGCCACCCACACGAAGGCGTTCTGGGATCAGTTCGCCACCGCGTATGAGGACAAGACGGGCATCCCGCTCGAGGTGCAGATCGTCTCCTGGGACAACATCGACCAGACCAGCTCGACGATGATCCAGAACAACCAGGCCCCGGACATCCTCAACCTCAACGTCTACGCCTCCTACGCGGCCGACGACCTGCTGTGGAGCGCCGACGAGGTGCTGCCCGACAGCGCGAAGAACGACATCCTCGACACCTTCGTGACCTACGGCACCTACGACGGCAAGTTCTACGGCTTCCCCGACCTCTCCAGTGCCCGCGCGTTCTTCTACAACACCGCGCTGTTCGAGCGGGCGGGCATCGCCGCGGCCCCGACCACGTGGGACGAGTTCCGCGACGCCGCCCAGAAGATCACCGACCTCGGCGACGGCAGCATCGGCTACGCGATGCCGCTCGGCCCGGAGGAGGCCCAGGGCGAGTTCTCGATCTGGACGTTCAACAATGGCGGGGACTGGAAGACCGACGGCGAGTGGAGCATCAACTCCGACGCCAACGTCGAGACGCTCACCTTCATGAAGGAGCTCAGCGACGCCGGTCTGACCCAGAACAACCCGGCCCGCACGAACCGCGCGGACGCGTTCGACCTGTTCAAGTCCGGCACGGTCGGCATGGTCGTCGGCTTCAGCCCGCTGGCGGCCCAGCTGGACGAGGCCGGCACGGTCGACTACGCGGTCGCCCCGATGCCCGTCAACGACGGCGACGAGGCCCGCACGTTCGGTGTCACCGACTACCTCATGGCCTTCAAGAAGGACAACAACCAGGAGGCCGTCAAGGCGTTCTACGAGCTGTACTACACGCCCGAGCAGGTCAACAAGTTCATCGAGGCCGAGGGCTTCCTGCCCGTCACCGAATCCGGCCTGGAGTACTTCGCCGACAAGCCCGAGCTGAAGGTCTACCTCGACACCCTGCCCAACGTGAAGCTGACGCCCACCGACGATCCCACGTGGGACCGCGTGAAGCTGGCCGTCCAGCAGAACATCGGCGCCGGCATCGCGGGCGACCCGAAGGCGACGCTCGACCAGCTGCAGGACACCGCGTCCTCGGGAAGCTGACGCGGCGATGACGATCGGATCGGCGCGGGGGCGGCGTCGCAGGAGCCCGGGGCACGTCAGCCTCGGGACCGCGCTGCTGTGGCTCTCCCCCGCCCTCGCGTTGATCCTCGGCGTGGTGGCGGTGCCGGCGGTCCTGCTGGTGGACGCCTCCCTCGCCGAGTTCTCCATCACGGGCCTGCGC
>JAKDIK010000069.1 GCA_030450535.1 Propionibacteriaceae bacterium | reverse complement strand
CGAGCCGTGGGGCGCGCCGGTGCCCGACGACGTCGACCGGCGCCGTTTCGTCGCATTCACCCAGAACCACGACCAGGTCGGCAACCGCGGCCTCGGGGACCGGCCCGACGAGCGCCTGCCCGCTGGCGCGGTCGCGGGCGGCGCGGCGTTGTTGCTGCTCGGCCCGTTCACCCCGCTGCTCTTCCAGGGCCAGGAGTGGGGGACGCGACGTCCGTTCCGGTTCTTCACCGACCACGAACCCGAGCTGGGTCGGCTGGTCACCGAGGGCCGCATGCGTGAGTTCGCCCAGCACGGCTGGGACGAGATCTACGGCCCCGGCGCGGACATTCCCGACCCGCAGGATCCGGACACCCTCGCCGCGAGCACGCTGGATTGGGCCGAACGCGACGAGCCCGGGCACGCCGTCCTGCTCGCGTGGCACCGCGACCTCATCCGCCTGCGCCGTGAGCACGTCACACCCGGCCTGGCCGTCGACGTGGACCACGGCGACGACTGGGTCCGGCTCCGGCACGGCCCGCTCACCGTCGTCGTCGCACCGCGCGCCGGGTCGCAGCTGGCCCAGGGCGGCAGGCTGATCAGCGGTTTCGGCGAGAGAACCCTGGCCGGAGGCACGCTCAGTCTCGGGCCTGCGTCGGTGGCGGTTCTCCTCGGGTAGGCTCGACCGCTGGCGTTGGGCGCTGCGGCGTCCGTCCGACAGGTCGGGAAGCTACGCTGACCCGCAGGAGGAGTGACGGAAGGAGGTTGAGCGTGGGGGTTTTCGACAACCTCGAGCGCAAACTCGAAGGTGCCGTCAACGGTGCCTTCGCGCGCGCCTTCAAGGGCGACGTCCAGCCCGTCGAAATCACAGCGCGGCTGCAAAAGGAACTGGACGCCGAGGCCCGCCTCCTCTCGCGTGACCGCCAGCTGGTGCCCAATGAATTCACCATCGGTCTTTCCGGACACGACTACGACCGGCTGACCCCATACAGTCGCACCCTGAACGCCGAAATCATCCCCCAGCTCCGCGAGTATGCCGCGAACGCCGGTTATGTCTTCAACGGCCCGGTGACGGTCGCGTACGAGCTGGACGCCGGGCTGCCGATCGGCCGGTTCACGGTCGCCAGCCAGGCGGTCGCCGCCGCGGACACCCCCGCGACCCAGTTGGCGATCCGGCGGGCCGCGCTCGTCCTGGAGGTCAACGGCATCCGCCATCCCCTCTCCGCGCCGGGGTTCACCATCGGGCGCGGCACGGACGCCGACGTGCGGATCAACGACCCCGGCGTGTCCCGGCTGCACGCCCGCGTCAGCGTCCACGACGGCGGCGAGAGCCCCCGCATCACGATCGAGGACATGGGTTCGACCAACGGCATCGTCGTGGACGGCCGCCGCGTCGAGAACGCTCTGCTGCGGGAGGGCTCGCGCGTCGAGTTGGGGAACACGCGCATGCTGGTGAGATCCCCGGTGAGTGATGTCTGAACTCCTCGTCCTCGCCCTCAAATTCGCCTTCCTGGGCCTGCTGTGGGTCTTCATCCTGTTCTGCGGCAACATCATCCGCACCGACCTGTTCGGCCGTCGCGTCCCCGTGGCCGACACCGCCCCGGCGCCCCCGGCCGCCGCGGTTCCGGCGCGCCGCCAGCGCCGCAACGCGGCCAAGCTGCCCACCACCCTGCGGATCACCCGGGGGAAGCAGCAGGGGCTCACGATGGAGCTGGGTGAGGCCCTCAGGATCGGTCGCGCCACCGACTGCCAGCTGATCCTCGACGACGACTACGTCTCCACCCGCCACGCCCGCATCTTCCGCACCGAACGCGGCTACCTCGTCGAGGATCTCGGCTCGACGAACGGCACCTACCTCAACGACGAGCGCATCAGCTCGCCGGTGCCGTTCACCACGAGCGACACGCTGCGCATCGGGCGCACGCTGCTCGTCGTGGAGGCGTGATGGCGCTCACGCTGAGCTACGACGCCCACACCGAGGTGGGACTGGTCCGCAGCAACAACCAGGATTCGGCCCTCGTCAGCCCCCGCATGCTCGTGGTCGCCGACGGCATGGGCGGCGCCGCGGCCGGCGACCTCGCCTCGGCGGTGGCGATCCGCGAGATGGAACGGACGGACGCCAATCTCGCCGAGCGCATCGCGGCCGCCCGCGCCGAACGGGAGGCGGACCCGGTCGACCACGACGAGGACGCCGGCTCGCTCACCGACGTGTTGACCGTCATGGAGTCCACGCTCGGGCGCGCCAATGAGCGCCTCGTCGAGCTCGTCGAGGACGACCCCGGCCTCGCCGGCATGGGCACGACCGTCTGCGGATTCGTGCTGCACGACGACCGCCTGGCGGTGATCAACATCGGCGACTCGCGCGCCTACCTGATCCGCGATCACCAACTGCACCGGGTCACGCGCGACCACAGCTGGGTGCAGACGCTCGTGGATGAGGGACGCCTCACCGAGGCCGAGGCGCTGGAGCACCCGCATCGCTCGCTCGTGCTGAGGGTCCTCAACGGCTCCACGCAACACGAGCCGGATCTCGGCTGGCTCGAGATCGTGTCCGGTGACCGGCTGCTGGTCTGCTCCGACGGCCTGTGTGGTCTCGCGACCGACGCCGAGTTGGCCGAGATCGCCACGGCGGACGCCGAGCGCCCCGCCGTGATCGCGGACCTGGTCGCCCTGGCCCACGCGCGCGGCGGCCACGACAACATCACGATCCTGCTCGCCGACGTCGTGACCGACGGCCCGCCCGGCCCCGTGCTGACCCTCGGCTCGGTCGCGACCCTCGCGGTGCCCACCGCCGCCGAGACGACCGCGTCCCTGCCGGTCATGAGCGATCCGGCCCCGGAGGCAGCCGGCGAGCGCGCGATCACCGAGGAGGAGCGCTACGCCCTGACCGGGCGCCGGCGCCTCGGCACCCGCGTCCGGATGCTGTTGGCCTTCCTGTTGCCCCTGCTGGCCCTCGGCGCCGGCGGCGGCATCTGGTACTCCTACACGCAGACGCAGTACTTCGTGGGCCCCCAGGACACGCGCGTCGGCCTGTTCCGCGGCGTCCCCGACCGCGTCCTCGGGCTGCCCCTGTCGACCCTGCTCGAGACCGACGAGACCGAGATCGCCAACCTGCCGCCCTACTACGCCGAGAGGGTCCGGTCGAACATCCGGGTGGGCAGCCTGCCGGACGCCCGGGAGACCCTGGTGGAGCTGCGTCAGAAGGCCGCCCAGTGCGTCGCCCAGCGCGAGGCGCGGGCCCAAGCCACGGCGGCGCCGACGCCGACCGACCCGCCTGCGGTCACCGCCGATCCTGCGGTCACCGCCGATCCTGCGCTCACCGCCGATCCTGCGCTCACCGCCGGCCCGGCGGTCACCGTCGGCCCCGCCGACACCGCCAGCCCGGGGAGCTCGTCCCCGAGCGCGGGGGTGACGCCGTCCGTCACCTCGGCTCCCGTGGGGGAGGACTGCTGACGTGTCCGAGGTCGTCGTCCACCGCCAGCGCAGCGTCGCGTCGCTGCTCATGATGCTCATGGCACTCGCGCTGGGGGCGTCCGGATATCTACTGACGAACCTGAACCAGTACGATGCGCTGCCGCGCGACTGGCTCATGACGGTCGGGCCCGCCCAGTTCGGCGGACCGTGGTACGTCGGGGTCGGCGCCTGGTTCGCGCTGGGACTCCTCGCCTGGGGCATCACCAAGTGGCGGCTGCCCTACGCCGACCCGATCATCCTGCCTGTCGTGTTCCTGCTCACCGGGCTGGGGATCTCGATGATCCACCGGCTCGACCAGGCCGACGGACTGCGCAGCGCCGAGTTGCAGATGCTGTGGCTGTTCGCGGCGGTCACCGTCTACGGCCTCGCCGTGGTGTTCCTGCGCGACCACCGGCGGCTGCAGCGCTACACCTACGTGTGGTTCCTCGGCGGCCTGGCGCTGCTCATGATGCCGCTGCTGCCCGTGCTGGGTCGGGAGAACCACGGCGCCCGCATCTGGATCTCGGTGGGCCCGTTCAGCTTCCAGCCCTCGGAGCTGGCCAAGGTGGTGCTCGCCATCGCGTTCGCCGCCTACCTCGTCGAGAAGCGCGACGTGCTGGCCATGGCCGGACGCCGCATACTCGGCATCGACCTCCCGCGCGCCCGCGACCTCGGGCCGATCGGCATCGCCTGGGGATTCGCTCTGGTCATCCTCGTGTTCCAGCGCGACCTCGGCACGACGCTGCTCTTCTTCGGCCTGTTCGTGATGATGCTCTATGTCGCCACCGAACGGGTCGGCTGGGCCATCCTCGGCCTGCTCATGTTCCTCGTGCTCGGGTTCTTGGGCTACACCCTGTTCGACCACGTCCAGACCAGGTTCGCGTCGTGGCTTCACCCCTTCACAGACTACGACCGCAACCTGCAGGTGATCAGCGCCCAGTTCGGCCTCGCCTGGGGCGGACTGTTCGGCACGGGCTGGGGCGAGGGACGCCCCTACCTCACGCCGCTGGCCAAGAACGACTTCATCGCCGCCGCCCTCGGCGAGGAGCTCGGCCTGGTCGGCTTCTGCGCGCTGGTGCTGCTCTTCGGCCTCATCGTCGCCCGCGTGATGCGCACGGCGCTGGCGTCCACCGAGCCGTTCGGCAAGCTGCTGGCCGCGGGCGTGGCGTTCGTGTTCGCCCTACAGGTGTTCACGATCGTGGGCGGCGTCACCCGGCTGCTGCCGCTCACCGGCGTCACGACGCCGTTCGTGTCGCAGGGCGGCAGCTCGCTGATCGCCAACTACCTGCTCGTCGGACTCATGATGACCATCACCCACCAGGCGCGCCGACCGCAACTGACGCCGGCGGCGTCCGGGGAGTACGCCTCGCTGTCGGGCGACACCACCGCGGCCCTGCCCTCGCTGGGCGCCACCGCCGGCAGCTCGCCCGCCACCGCCCCTCGTCCCGACCCGGCCGACTACGGGGGCCAGCCGGCCGCCGGGGGTGAGGGCCGATGAACGGGCCCATCCGTCGGGTGAGCGTCGTCGTCATGATCATGTTCGTCGCGCTCATGGTGAACGCCACCTTCAGTTACGTGTTCCGGACGCCGTCGCTCACGGCCGACCCGAACAACCGCCGCGTCCGCGACGCCGCCTTCGGCACCGACCGCGGCGACATCCTCGTCGGCAACTCCGCCGTGGTGTCGAGCGAACCCGTGGACGACCGCTACGGCTTTCAACGCACCTACGCCCATGGCCCCCTCTACGCGTCGGTGACCGGCTTCTACTCGTTCCTGTACGGCGGGTCGGGGCTGGAGCAGTACTACAACGCGCAGCTCGCCGGCACCTCGGACGCCCAGTTCCTGGAGCGCATCGTCGACATGGCGGCGGGCCGGCGTCCGACGGGGGCGTCGCTGGAGACCACGCTGGACGCCGCAGCCCAGCGGGCTGCCGCGGACGCCCTCGGCAACCGACCCGGGGCGGTCGTGGCGCTGGACTACACCACAGGCGCCGTGAAGGCGCTCGTGACCTCGCCGACCTTCGATCCGTCGGACTTGGCCGCGCACGACCTCACCGCCACCACGCAGGCGTGGGACGCACTCAACGCCGACACCTCCGCCCCACTCTCCAACAGGGCGGTGCGCGAGATCTACCCGCCCGGCTCGACCTTCAAGCTCGTGGTGAGCGCGGCCGCGCTGGAGTCGGGCATGACGCCGGACCAGCTGCTGGACTCGCCCAGCAGCGTCCAGTTGCCCGGCTCGACCCATCAGCTCAGCAACGCGGGGAGCTGCGGCGGCGACCGGATCACGCTCCGGCAGGCGCTGATCGTGTCGTGCAACACGGCCTTTGCGAACCTGGGCGGGTTCCTGGGCGCCGACGCGCTGCGCGCCCAGGCCGAGCGGTTCGGGTTCGACGCGGCGCAACTGCCCGAGCTGAACGGCGTGGCGTCCCGCTTCCCGGCCGCTCCCGACGCGGCCCAGACGATGATGAGCTCCATCGGCGCCTTCGACGTCGCGGCCACACCGCTGCAGATGGCGATGGTGGGCGGCGCGATCGCCAACAACGGGGTGGTCATGGAGCCCTACTTGGTGAGCAGCGTCCGCGCCAACGACCTCACCGTGGTCAGCCAGCACTCCCCTCGCCAACTGTCGGTGGCCCTCAGCGAGGCCAACGCTCGGGCGCTGCAGGACATGATGGTCGGCGTGGTGACCGACGGCACCGGCAGCCGGGCGGCGATCAGCGGCGTCCGCGTCGGCGGCAAGACCGGCACGGCCGTGACCGGTGAGCGGACGCCCTACGCGTGGTTCGTCGCGTGGGCGGACAACCCGACGGTCGCGGTGGCCGTCTTCGTGCAGGACGCCGGCGTGGACGGCAGCGACGTCTCCGGCGGACGATATGCGGCCCCCGTGGCCCGAGCAGTGATCGAGGCGATGCGATGAGCGACGAGCAGATGACCAACGACCCGACGGCGATCGAGCCGGAGGCGACGCAGAGGCTCCCCCAGAGCCCCTCCGGGCCGCCGGCCCCGCCCTACTCGCCGCACTCGGCGTCCGGTGAGCCGCGTCTGTTGGGCGGGCGCTACCAGCTCGGCAAGGTGATCGGCCGGGGCGGTATGGCGGTCGTCAGCCAGGCCCGCGACATCCGGCTCGGGCGTGACGTGGCCGTCAAGGAGCTGCGTCTCGATCTGGCCAGCGATCCCACGTTTCAGGCGCGGTTCCGCCGGGAGGCCCAGGCGTCGGCCGGCCTCAACCACCCGAACATCGTCTCGGTGTACGACACCGGCGAGGAGCCGGATCCGCGCACCAGCGTGGGTGTCCCCTACATCGTCATGGAGCTGGTGCACGGCCGGACGCTGCGCGACATCCTCCGCGAGGGGCGTCCGATCCTGCCGCGCCGCGCGTTGGAGTTCACCCAGGGCGTCCTGGACGCGCTGAGCTACAGCCACAAGGCGGGCATCGTGCACCGGGACATCAAGCCCGCCAACGTGATGCTCACGCCCACCGGCGTCATCAAGGTGATGGATTTCGGCATCGCCCGGGCGGTGTCGGACACGTCGGCGACCATGACGCAGACCGCGGCCGTCATCGGCACCGCGCAGTACCTCTCGCCGGAGCAGGCACGCGGCGAGACCGTGGACGCCCGCTCCGACATCTACTCCGCGGGCTGCCTCATGTACGAGCTGCTGGTGGGGCGTCCGCCGTTCACGGGGGATTCGCCGGTGTCGGTGGCCTACCAGCACGTGCGCGAGACGCCGCGGCCGCCATCCGAGCTCGATGCGGAGATCACGGCGCCGATGGACGCCGTCGTGCTGCGCGCCTTGGCCAAGGAGCCACAGGCGCGCTACCAGACCGCTGCCGAGATGCGCGACGACATCGGGCGCATCCTGGGCGGTCAGCGCGTCACGGCGACCCTGCCGCCGCCGGTCCCGCCGCTGGTGGCCGCCGGCGCGGCGAGCGCGGCGACGGCCGTCCTGCCCCCCGGGACGCCGGCGTCCGGGGTGAGCGCCACCGAAACGACGATGGGGTCCGACACGATGGGCGCGACGGGCACCGGCGCCATCGCGCCGGTGCGTGAACGTCGCCGGCGCCAGGCGGTGGGCTGGACGATCGGCATCCTGCTGGCGATCGTGGCGGCGACCGCGGCGTTCCTGCTGGCGAATCGCGACACCGGTCCGGTCATGGTGGAGGTGCCGAGCGGTCTGCTGACCCAGACGCAGGCGGTCGCGGAGGCGCGGGTCACCGAGGCACGGCTCACCCCCGTGGTCGAAACGACGCGGGGGCCGGACGACACCACGGTGGGCACGGTGATCGGGGTGAACCCGGTCTCGGGTACCCGCGTGGAGCGGGACTCCACCGTCACGCTGACCGTGAACGCGGGCCCGGAGCGGCAGCGCATCCCGGAGGGGCTCGAGGGGCGCCCGTTCGAGGAGGCGCAGCAAATCCTGGACCAGGCCGGCTTCACCAATGTCGGGCAGACCCCGGCGGCCGAGGAGGACACCCCCGTGGACGCCGTGGCCGGCACCGTTTTGTCGGTGTCGCCGAGCGCTGGGACGGAGGTGGCCACCGGCACGAGGATCACGCTGACGGTCGTCAACACCGAGCTCGCGGCGATCCCGAGTGGTCTGGAGGGACAAACCTTCGACGCGGCGAGCCAGGCGCTCGCCGCGGCCGGCTTCACCAATGTGAGCCGCGCGTCCGCCACCGACGAGGGCGCCGACGCCGCGCCGGACATCGTCACCGGGGTCTCGCCCGCAGCCGGGGAAGTGGTGGCCAAGTCGTCCCGGGTCACGGTGACGGCCACCACCGGACGGGCGACCATCCCCGACCTGTCCGGATCCACCCCCGCGGATGCCCAGCGACGCCTGGGCGATCTGGGCTTCAGCAACGTGACGACGCGCACCGAGACGGCGGCGGCCGAGCGAGTCGGTTTCGTCATGTACTCCGAGCCGGGCGAGGGCCGCACCGTGGCGAAGACCGAACCCATCGTGCTCGTCGTGGGCGCGGCCGCGCCGCCGTCGCCCAGCCCGACGAGTCCGTCCCCGACGACCTCGCCGTCCGACGGCGACTGAGGCCCACCCGGATCCCACGGTCGGGTCGTCCGCGCGTCAGCCCCGGACGGCCCCGGACGGCCCCGCTCGGCCCCGGACGGCCCCGCTCGGCCCCGGACGGCCCCGCGTCAGCCCCGGACGGCCATGAGCGGCGCGAGGCCCACCGCACGGGCGCGGGCGTCGTCGTCCCCGCACGCGGCGAGCCAGTTGGCGAGCATCTGGTAGCCGCCCTCGGTGAGCACCGACTCGGGGTGGAACTGGACGCACTCGACCGGCAGCGTGCGGTGGCGGACGGCCATGATGACGCCGGAGTCGGTCCAGGCCGAGACCTCCAGGGCGTCCGGCAGCGTCGCGGGCTCGATGGCGAGGCTGTGGTAGCGCGTCGCGGTGAGGGGGGACGCCAGCCCGGCGAACACGCCGCGGCCGTCGTGGTGGACCAGCGAGGTCTTGCCGTGCAGCAATTCGGGTGCCCGGTCGACGACGCCACCGTAGGCCACCCCGATGGACTGCAACCCCAGGCACACCCCGAAGATCGGGACGCGACCGGCGTGGTGGCGCACGACGTCGATGCAGACGCCGGCGGCCTCGGGCGTCCCGGGGCCGGGCGAGAGCAGGACGCCGTCGAAGCCGTCCGGCCAGGCGGGATCGTCGAAGCGCGGATCGTCGTTGCGCCAGACCTCGACCTCGGCTCCGATCTGGGCGAGGTAGCTGACGATGTTGTAGACGAAGGAGTCGTAGTTGTCGACGACGAGGATCCGGGCCATGGGTCCATTGTTCCCCACGCCGCCGGCGACGCCCCCAGTGTGTTCAGGGCAGCGTGTGTTCAGGGCAGAGCGTGTGTTCAGGGCAGAGCGTGTGCTCAGCGGGCCACGCGGGCGTGGGTGAACTCGGCAGGGCCCTGGTAGGCGGGCATGGTGACCTCGGACGTCCGGGCGACGGCGTAGCCGAGGCGATAGGTGTCGACGTACTGGCGGTAGATGCGCAGGTAGTCCGAATCGGCGAGCGCCCGCTCGAGTTGGCCCTGGTCACCGATGGCGGTGATGACGTACGGCGGGGCGTACGGGACGCCGTGCAGCACCACGGTGTTGCCGACGCACTTGATGCCGGTGCGACTGGAGACGCGCTGGCCCTGGATGGTCATCGCCTCTGCCCCCCCGCGCCACAGGGCGTTGGCCACGGCCTGGATGTCCTGCTGATGGACGACTAGCAGGTCGGCGTCCACGCCGGCGGGCTGGACGGAGGCGGGGGCGTCCGTCAGCGTCACGCTGACCGCGGGGCCCAGCACCCCGACCGCCGCCGCCACCTCGGCGGCGGCCGTGAGCGCCGCGGCGTCCGGGTCACTGCGGGTGGCGGAGGCCCGGGTGAGGTCGTCGATCTGCGCGCGCAGGGTGGCCGCCTCGCGGGCCAGATCGTCGGCGCGGTCGGCCTCCTGGGCGACGAGGCGGGAGAACTCGGTGGTGCGGTCGGGCCGCAGGTCATTGCCGCGGGACGCCAGCGCGCTCGTCGCCATCATGAACCCGGCGACCACGCAAGCCAGCACGGTGAGCACCCGCATCGGCCCGCGGGTGCTGCGGAACCGGCTGCGTGCGGCGTCCAGCCGCGTGATCGCCCGCCGAGCCCGGGGCGTCCGGCGTCCCACCATGGGGCAAGC
>JAKDIK010000068.1 GCA_030450535.1 Propionibacteriaceae bacterium | reverse complement strand
CGGCGCTGGTGCACGCCGCCGCGGCCCAGGTGTTGTCGTACCCGGACGCCGACCTGCTCGCCCGCCTCGCCGTCATCGAGGCCGCCCTGGCCGACACGTGGGCGGCGGCGCTGTTCGCACCCGTGCTGGCCCACCTGCGTTCCCCGGCGCTGAACGCCCCGAAGGCGTCCGAGCCGGCCGAGGCGCTGACCGCGCTGCAGTCCTATCACGTGCAGGAGTTCGACCTCTCCCGGCGCCACGCGCTGCACCTGACGTACTGGACCGAGGGCGACACCCGCCGGCGGGGCGAGGTGCTGGCGTCCATCAAGACGGTCTATCGGGAGTCGGGGCTGGTCGTCGACACCGGCGGCGAGCTGTTCGACTACCTGCCGATGCTGTGCGAGTTCTGCGTCCACGACCCCGAGCGGGGGCTGGGGCTGCTGACGAGGTTCCGGCCCAACCTGGAGCTGCTGCGGCTGGGGTGCACCGACGACGGCCTGCCGCACGCGGGCGTCCTCGAGGCCGTCTGCCGCACCGTGCCGGGGCCGCGTCCGGCCGACCGCGCCGAGATCCAGGCGATGGTGCGTGCCGTCGCCCCCACCGAGACGGTCGGATTCGACCCGTATTCCCCCACGTATGTGGGCTGGCCCGAACTGAGCAGGAGCTGACATGGACGCTGTGTTGTGGGGCGTGCTGCCGTACGTGACGGCGGCGGTGCTGATCGGGGGGCTGGTCTGGCGCTACAAGTACGACCAGTTCGGCTGGACGACGCGGTCCACGCAGTTGTATGAGAGCAAGCTGCTGCGCATCGCGTCCCCACTGTTCCATTACGCGCTGTTCGGCGTGCTCGCCGGGCACCTGGTGGGGTTGTTCATCCCGAAGGCGTGGACGAACGTGGTCGTCAGCCCGGACACCTACCACGCGATCGCGCTGTACGTCGGCGGCCTGGCGGGGCTGGCGACGCTCGTGGGCATCGCGATGCTGATCTACCGGCGCCGCACCACGGGGCCGGTGTTCATGGCGACCACCGCGAACGACAAGTTCATGTACGTGGTGCTGGCCGGGGCGATCATCCTCGGCATCTTCGCCACGGCGACCGGCGGCTCTTACCCGGACGGCCACCACCACGACTACCGCGACACGGTGTCGGTGTGGTTCCGCTCGCTGCTGATCTTCCAGCCGAACATCGAGGCGATGGCCGCGTCCACGTGGCAGTTCAAGCTGCACATCGTCGTGGCGTTCGGGCTGTTCATGATCCTGCCGTTCACCCGCCTCGTCCACGCGTTCACGGTGCCGCTGCACTACCTGTTCCGGCCCTACGTGGTGTACCGCACCCGCGACGGGCTGCCGGCGAACAAGCCGTTCGGCAACCGCAAGTCCGGCTGGGCCCCCGTCGGGACGCCCGACCGGCAGCGGCGCGGCTGACGCGTCCCCCGCTCGCCCGTTCCCGTCGCCCCGATCCTCCCCTTTCCCACCTTCATCGAAGCAGGAGCTCACATGAGTGCAACCGACGCGCCCCGCGGCAAGGAGTGGCTGACCGACTGGGACCCCCAGGACGAGGCCACCTGGGATTCAGCGCTCGCCTGGCGGACGCTGTCGATCACGACGTTCTGCCTCACCCTGTGCTTCGTCGCGTGGTTCCTGCCGTCGGCGGTCATCCCGCGGCTGAACTCGATCGGGTACTCGTTCACCACCGGCCAGCTCTACTGGCTGGCCGCCACGCCCGGCCTGGCCGCCGGCCTGATGCGGCTCGTGTGGATGGTGCTGCCGCCCATCATGGGCACGCGGAAGATGGTGGCGGCCACGACGCTGCTGCTGTTCCTCCCGGTGCTGGGGTGGGGCGTCCGCTCGATGTCGCCGACCGCGCCCTACTGGGAGCTCCTGGTTCTCGCGTTCCTGGCGGGCATCGGCGGCGGCGCGTTCTCGGGGTTCATGCCGTCGACCTCCTACTTCTTCCCGAAGCGTCTGCAGGGCACGGCGCTCGGCCTGCAGGCGGGCATCGGCAACTTCGGGGTGTCGCTGGTCCAGCTCGTCACGCCCTGGATCATCGGCACCGGAATGCTGTGGTGGATGGGCCAGAGCCAGACGATGACGACGCCGGGCCAGCCCGATCGCGAGGTCTGGTACCAGGCGGCGTCCTTCATCTACCTGCCGTTCATCCTGATCGGCGCGTGGGTCGCGTGGCAGTACCTCAAGTCGGTGCCGATCAAGGCGAACGTCCGGCAGCAGTTCGACATCTTCCGCAACTCCGACACGTGGTGGATGACGATCCTCTACATCATGACCTTCGGCACCTTCTCGGGGCTGTCGGCGCAGTTCGGTCTGCTGCTGAACAACCTGTACGGGTCGGGCAACCCGGCGATCGTGCAGGGCACGGGGGCGGACGCGACCATCCTCGTCGAGGGCTACCAGGTGCCGGTGGCGGCGTCCTACGTCTTCCTGGGGCCGCTCATCGGGGCGGGCGCGCGCGTCCTGTTCTCCCCCCTGACCGACCGCATGGGCGGCGCGATCTGGACGCTGATCTCCGGCATCGGGCTCATCGGGTCGATCTGGTGGACGATCGGCGGGCTGACGCCGGACACCACGTCCGCGGCCACCCTGTCGGCCGGGTTCAACCAGTTCCTGTGGGGCATGCTGCTGATCTTCCTGTTCTCGGGCATCGGGAACGCCTCGACGTTCAAGCAGATGCCGATGATCTTCGAACCCCGCCAGGCCGGCGGCGTCATCGGCTGGACGGCCGCGATCGCCGCGTTCGGTCCGTTCCTGTTCGGCATCGGGCTGACCACCATGGGCGTCGTGCCGTTCTACTGGGTGGGCGTGGTGTGGGCCGTCCTGTGCGTGGCGCTCACGTGGTGGCGCTACGCGCGTCCGGGGGCCCCGAAGCCGAGCTGACGCGCCCGGTGGCGCTGGTCGTGCGTCCACTCAGGTAGTCGAACGTCGACTCCGCTGGTCGAAACTCACTTCGCTGGTGTTGGGACGCCAGCGGAGTGAGCTTGGACCAGCGGAGTCGCTCGACGACCAGCGGAGTGACGTGGGAGCAGCGAAGTGACGTCGTACCAGCGAAGTGACGTGGGACCAGCGAGGTCAGGCGCGCGGTCGGCCGTCGAGTTGACCGAGAAGGTAGCGGATCAGCGGGCCGACGACCGCGATCGCGTCCCGGACGCCCCCGCGGGAGCCGGGCGCGCACACGACCAGCGCCGATGGACCCGCGTCGCGCGCGAGGACGCCGGCCACCTCCCGGGAGACGAGCGCCAGCGGGGTCGCGACGAGGCCGCGGCGGCGGATCTCCTCGCCGACGCCGGGGAGTTCCGCCGCGAGCAGGGGACGCACGGCGTCCACCGTCACATCGGTCGGACCGATGCCCGTGCCGCCGCAGGTCAGGATCACGCGGTGCCCCGCCTCGGCCGCCGCGTGCACGGCACCGGCGATCGCCGCAGCATCGTCGGCAACGACGGACGCCTCGGCTCGCACGTCGTGGCGCGCGAGTTCCTCGACCGCCACCGGTCCGGCCCGGTTCTCATCGCTCCCCGCCGCTATCTCGTTCGACACGACGATGACGGCTGCGGTGACGGGCGTGACGGGCATGGCGCCAGTCTGCCGCAAGGGCCTTTCGCGCCGCGGTCGTGACCGCCAACGTCACTGCGACGCGCCGATCCGTGACGAGCCCCGATCATGGCCGAGCAGGGCCCCCGCGAGCCGTCTCGCGCGAAGCCCGCCGGAGCGGTCATCGCGCGATCGAGGGCTCGCTACGGTGGAGTCGAGGAGGAGCCATGGATTACATCGAAGAGATCTCCCGGGGCTCGGGGCAGCGCGTGGCGCCGCGCGCCGACCTGCGGACGTCGGCGTCCGCCCTGGATCTGTGCGGCGACTGGCGGTTCCACTTCTACGCCACCCCCGCCGAGGCCGAGGCCACGGCGTCCGACCCGGCCTTCGACGACCACGGCTGGGAGACCATCGACGTGCCGTCGCACTGGGTGCTGCGCGGCGACGGGCTGCACGGCCGGCCCGCCTACAACAACGTGCTGTACCCCTTCCCGCTCGATCCGCCGCATGTGCCGGACGCCAACCCCACGGGCGACTACTGGCGCACGCTCGAGGTGCCCGCCGCCTGGCTGGCAACCGGACGTGTCTGGCTGCGGTTCGACGGCATCGAGTCGCTCGGCATCGTCACCGTCAACGGCGCCGAGGTGGGCGTCGTCCGCGGGAGCCGGCTGCGGCAGGAGCTCGACGTGACGAACGCCGTCCGGGCGGGCGAGAACGTGCTGCGCGTGCGCGTCCACCAGTGGTCGGCGATGACCTACATCGAGGACCAGGACCAGTGGTGGCTGCCCGGCATCTTCCGCGAGGTGACGCTGCTGCATCGCCCCGCCGGTGGCATCGACGATGTGTGGCTGCGCGCCGACCTCGACCCGGCGACCGGACGCGGCACGCTCGCCCCGGAGCTGCGCGCCGAGGGTCCGGTGCGGATCACCTGCGCCGAGCTGGGGCTGGACGCCGAGGTGGACGCGGCGGCGCCCGGCGTGATCGACGTCGGCCCCGTGGAACCGTGGAGCGCGGACGTCCCTCGGCTCTACGGCATCACGGTCGCCAACGACGCCGAGACGATCGAGCTGGCCGTCGGCTTCCGCCGCGTCGAGATCGTCGGCGACGCCTGGCTGGTGAACGGACGCCGCGTGCGGCTGCGCGGGGTGAACCGCCACGACTTCGATCCGGTGGACGGCCGCGTCGTCGATCCCGCCGAGCTGCGCCGCCAACTGGAGCTGATGAAGCGGCACAACATCAACGCGATCCGCACCAGCCACTACCCGCCCCACCCCGCGCTGCTGGACTCCGCCGACGAGCTGGGGTTCTGGGTGATCGACGAGTGCGACATCGAGACCCACGGCTTCATCGCCGCCGACTGGGCAGGCAACCCGTCGGATGATCCCGACTGGCGCGACGTCTACCTCGACCGCGCCGAGCGCATGGCCGAGCGCGACAAGAACCACCCCTGCGTCATCGCCTGGTCGCTGGGCAACGAGGCCGGCGTGGGCGGCAACCTGGCGGCGATGGCCGCGTGGCTGCGCCGCCGGGACCCGTCGCGTCCGATTCACTACGAGGGCGATCACGACGACCTGATTCCCGACGTGGTCTCGCGCATGTACGCCCCGCTGGAGGAATTGCGCCGCCTCGTGCGGGCGCGGACCAAGCCCATCATGCTGTGCGAGTACGTGCACGCCATGGGCAACGGAGCCGGCGGAATCGCCGGCTATGAAGAGGTGTTCGACGCCCACCCGGCGATCCACGGCGGGTTCGTGTGGGAGTGGCGCGACCACGGCATCCTCACGCGGACGCCCGACGGCACGCCGTTCCACGGCTATGGTGGCGACTTCGGTGAGGAATTCCACGATGGCAGCTTCGTCTGCGACGGCATGCTGCTCGCCGACGGGACGGGTTCGCCGATGCTCGCCGAGTTCGCCGCCGTGGTGACCCCGATCAAGATCGACGTGCGTCCCGACGGGGTCCGGATCGAGAACCGGCGCCACGACGGTGGCACCGGCGACCTGGTGTTCCGCTGGGTGCAGGAGGTGGACGGCCGCGCGGAGGCGTCCGGGACGCTCGCCGTGGATCCGATCGCGGCGGGGGCGTCCGCGTCCGTGCCGCTGCCCGAGGTGGGCTCGGGCGAGGGTGAGGACGCCGGCGCCGAGCACTGGCTGACCGTCACGGCCGAGTTGGCCGCCGACACCGCGTGGGCCCCCGCCGGCCACGTGGTCACCAGCGCGCAGCTCGCGCTGCCCGGGAAGGCCGCGCGCCTTTGCGACGCCGCGCCCGGCTCACCCGGCTCGCCCGGGACGCCCGTCGCGACGAGCGCGTCCGGCCACACCCTCGGCGAGGCGACCTTCGACCGGCGCGGACGCCTGACGTCCATCGGCGGACTGGCCGTCGAGGGCGGCGCGCTGACGCTGTGGCGGGCCCCAACCGAGAACGACCTGCTCAGCGGGTTCGGCTCCTATGAGCTGGGATCCCCGGAGGAGACCGGCGGCCACGGCGCGCCCGGGCCGTCCTCGGCGGAGCGCTGGCGCGAGGCCGGGTTGCATCGGCTGCAGCACCGCGTCCTGGCGATCTCAGCGACCGACGAGGGGCTCACCGTGCGCACCCACGTCGCGCCGGCGGCGATCGCGCAGCACGTGGTGGTGGAGCAGCGGTGGCGCTGGGTCGAGGGCGCTCTGGCGTGCGACGTGGACGTCACGCCGTCCATCGGCTGGGATCGGACGTGGCCGCGCATCGGGCTGGCGTTCACGCTGCCGCTCGGCCACGACCGGGCCGCGTGGTTCGGCACCGGCCCGGCGGAGAACTACCCCGACAGCACCGCTGCGGCGCGAGTCGGACGGTTCGCGTCGGCGGTGGAGGACCTGACGGTGAACTACGCCGTGCCGCAGGAGTCGGGGCACCGCGCCGACCTGCGCGAGTTGACGCTCACCGGGGAGGATCTGCCGGCGCTCACGGTGACGACCGCGCCGGTCGCGGGCGGGCGTCCGGGGTTCACGGTCAGCCTGCACAGCGCGGACGAGCTCACCGCGGCGGCCCATCCGCACGAGCTTCCCGTGCCCAGCGCGACGCACCTGACGCTCGACCTGGCGGTGCACGGCCTGGGGTCGCGCTCGTGCGGCCCCGACGTCCGGCCCGAGTTCGCCCTGTGGCCGCGTCCGGCATCGGCGTCGTTCACGCTGCGGGTCGGCTGAGCCAACCGGGCCGGGTCGACTTTCACCCGTGGATCAGGGTTGGAGTTCCAACCACGATCCACGGGTGAAACCTGCCCCCTCGCCTCAGCTCAGGCGGTTCCGCCGCGCGATGACGGCGCTGAGGACGGCCGCGACGACCACGACGGTCGCCACGCCGCGTGCCCTTCGTCCCCACCGGTGCGGATCAAGGTTCCGGGTGGCCCGGCGGATCGCCTCGTCATAGCCGATCAGGCCGCCGTCGGGCTCACCGAGCAGGGCCCGGGCGTCCGCCGGGTCGCCGACCGCCTCGTGGATGAGGCTCCCCACGAGCGGCCGCGCGATGGCGGCGTCCACCGGCGTGACGAGACCCACCCACAGCGAGGCGAGTTCGGGCGTGAGCACCGGCACGGTGCCGATGCGGCGCCTGGCCAGCCCGACCGCGCGGGCATAGCGACGCATCATGTCGGCGTAGGTGAGGACCTCGGGCATCCCGAGGTCGAGGGTCCGGTTGACGTCGGCGGGCAGATCGGCCGCTGCGACGAGGTAGTACAGGGCGTCGGAGACCGCGATGGGTCTGATGCGACTCTTGAGCCAGCGGGGCCCGAACGCGATCGGCAGCCGCTCGGTGAGGTGGCGCAGCATGTCGAACGATGCGGAGCCATCGCCGAGCACCACGCCGGCCTGCAGCACGGCCGTCGGGACGCCCGAGGCGAGCAGAATCTCGCCGACCTCGACGCGCGATCCCAGGTGTTCGGACAGCTCGACGCCCTCGGGGTGGAGCCCGCCGAGGTAGACGAGACGGCCGACACGCTCCCGCGCGGCGGCGTCGGCGAAGGTCCGGGCGAGGTCGCGGTCGCGGCGGGCAAAGTCGCCGCGGGAGTCCATGGAGTGCAGCAGGTAGTACGCGACGTCGACCCCGGCGAGCGCGCGCCGGACATCGCCGGCGTCCGTGGCGTCGCCCTGGCTCACCTCGACGCGCTCGCGCCACGAGGCGTCCAGCTTGTCGGGGGTGCGCGCGAGGACGCGGACGCGCCAGCCCGCGTCCAGAAGACGCGGCACCAGGTGGGCGCCCACGTAGCCGGAGGCGCCGGTGACGAGGGCGAGGCGGGGTTCGGTCATGTCAGACTCCTGTCGAGAAGAGCAAGGGAAGCACCAGCAGCATGCCGAGCGACCAGGTCAGATGGGCGACGATCGGGCCGCCCACTCCGCCCGTCACGCGCCGCTGGGCGCCGGTGAGCAGGCCGAGGCACACGGCGGCGAAGGTCAGCAACGGCACCCCGGAGAACAGGGTGGACGCCGCGTACAGCGCCGTGGAGCCGGCGAGGTTCCACCGGCGGTCGAGGGCCGCGTAGAGAGCGCCCCGGAAGAACAGCTCCTCGGCGATGCCGTTCACGGCCGTGATCGCGATGACGATGGGCAGCGAACCGAAGCGGGCGTGGTCGAGCACGCCCTCGACCGGCGCGCGGAGCAGCGGGATCTGTGCGACCACGAGGGCCCCCGCGCAGAACACGCCCAACAGCGCGGCGCCGAGCAGGAACCCCTGCAGGAGCGCGCGGCTCTGCCCTCCCGCGCGCGTGCGTCCCCGGCCCAGATGGAGGCGTCCGGACGCCAGGGCTCCGGCCACCCAGATGGCCGCGACCCCGAGCGTCGCCGGATAGAACAGCGGATCGCCGGGCCGGATCGCCAGCGCCAGCCCCAGGGCGAGGGCCCCGGCGACCAGCGTGATGCCCACCACGATGCGCCGCCGCCAGCGCTGCGCATCCGTCTCGGCGTGATCGCGCTCGACCGGGTGCAGCAGCGCCGCCTCAACGAACGCGCGCATCTCGGCGGCGAGTCGACGCGGCACTCAGCGCACCGCCTTGGAGACGCGGTCGATGCGATCCAGCGGCAGCGGACCGGACTCGCGCCACACCACGTTGCGCGCCAGCGGCCACTGGTGCGAGCCGGATTCGAGGATGTGCATGAAGTAGCCGGCGGTGTTCGGCAGCGCGACGATGTCGCCGGGCTGCACACCGTGCGGCGCGGTGAGCCGCCGCTGCAGGATCAGCTCGTTCTCGATGCAGTAGGCCCCCACCAGGAAGCCCTCGTACGGCTCGCTGCGCGCGCCGAACGTGATCAGCGCCGGGTCGATGAGGAAATCGTCAGAGGTCGTCCGACACTGGGTCCTGTTCATCTCCAGGCCGATCAGCCCCACCCCGTCGCTGCGCCGCTTGGTGAACGCGACCCGCGCGAGGGTCAGCCCGCAACCGTCCAGCAGTGAGCGGCCGGGCTCCAGGTGCAGGCTCAGCCTGCGCCCGGCCAACGCCTTGGCGACGGTGCCCTCGTCGCGGTGCGCCGGGCGCTCCAGCACCCGCGTCAGCCAGGCCCCGCGGGTGGGCTGCTGGTGGTAGGGGTAGACGTTGTCCAGGCGGTGCCCGTTCCAGGTGAGCGGCGCGCGCTCCCCCGCCACCGCCGCGCCCTGGGCATCCCAGAACGCCTCCCACTCGCCCGGATCGTCGAGGTAGCTCATGGGGACGCCCCCGCCCGCGTCCACGAACCACGGCCGGTGTCCGCGCGCACCGAGGGCGTCCACGAGTTGGCAGGCGGCGACAATGCCGACGCCGCGCTCGGCCGCGCTGTAGCCGTTGAGGTGGAAGTGGACGCCCGCCACCTCGACCCCGCCCAGGTCGAGGGCGAGCCAGCGCTCGGCGAGCTCGCCGAAGCGCGTCGGCGCGACGCCGGTGCGCGGGTGCAGCGCCAGTCGCAGCGCCACGGGGGGCCGGACGCCGGCGGCGGCGGCCAGCGCCGCGTAGGTCTCGAGCTCGCCGACGTGATCGAGCGAGACGATCACGCGCCGCGCCAACGCCAGCTCCAGCAGCCGGTCGTTCTTGACCGCCGCCGAGACGATGATCCGCTCGGGCCGGACGCCGGCGTCCAGCACCTGCGCAAGCTCGGCCTCGCTGGCGACGTCGACGCCGAGGCCGGCGGCGAGGGCGGCGTCCACGAAGCACAGCGCCTTGTTGGCCTTGCGGGCATAGAACAGGGCGATGTCGAGGTCGCGGACCGGTCCTGGCCGGGTGAGCTCCGCGGCGTTGCGCGCCAGCGGTTCGGGGTTGAGCACGTTGACCGGCGAGCCGTGCTCGGCGACGATCGCGGCGCAGCGCTGCGGGTCGGCGAGCAGCGCGCGCATCCAGGGTTCCCAGCGCGGGGTCAGCGGCGGATCCCCGGCCAGCGTGACGGTCTCAGGCATGGCTGCTCACTTTCTGCGCCCAGCGGGGCACGACGTCGTGCAGGGTGCGGGAGAGGGTGTCGTTGCCGATGACCACGTCCTCGGTGACGCGGCCGACGGCGGCCAGGCCCGGAGCGCCCGGGACCGACGCGTCGGGGTGGACGCGCAGCCCCCGGCGGGCGGGCGCGAGCGCGCCGACGCCGGCGGCCACCAGGCCGGCGACGAGGCTGCCGGGGACCACGCCCGGCGGCGGCAGGACGGCATCGATGCGGGCG
>JAKDIK010000067.1 GCA_030450535.1 Propionibacteriaceae bacterium | reverse complement strand
TCACGCGCTCAGGCGTCCCGACCGACCTGGACGCCCCCGTCGTTGCGGCGGCCGTCGCCGAGCGCGGCGACGTTCCGGTGGCGTGGGTGTCGTTGCAGGAGCGCCACGTGGCCCGCGCCTACCAAGAGGTGATCGCCGCCCTCCCGGCCGACGATCAGGCCGCCGCCCTCGAACGCGTCTACGGCGCGGCGCCGAAGGCTGATCCCGCCGACGCGGTCGCCACCCAGGGTGAGGTGCGCAGCAAGCTCATCAAGGCCGGGACGCCCGGGTTCGTGCCCGAGGTGCCGCTGTCGTTCGCGGACGCCTACGCGTACGTCCTCGCCATGGACGGCATCCCGACCTATCCGATCCTCGCCGACGGCGCCCCCGAGCTCAGTCCGTTCGAGTACCCGCCCGCCACCCTCGCCGAGAAACTCCTCGAACGCGGCGTTTTCGCCGCCGAGCTCATCCCGATCCGCAACACACAAGCCATCGTGAGCGAGTATGTCGAGGCGCTCACCGCCGCCGGCATCATCGTGATGGCCGGTACGGAGCACAACACACTCGACCCGATTCCCCTCGACCCCTTCTGTGTCGACGGTCCCCTGCCGGACGCCGCCCGCGCGGCCTTCTTCGAGGGCACCTGCATCGTCGCCGCCCACCAGGCGCTGGTCGCCGAGGGCAGGCCCGGGTACGTGGACGCGATGGGCGCGATCGCGTCCGGCTCGTCCGCCGACACCGTCCCGAGCGTGGGCTCCGATGTGACTCCCGCCGACCGCCGTGCCGAACTCGCCGCGCTCGGCGCCCAGATCATCGGCCGCTGACCAACGGAAAAGAGCAACCATGACCGACCATCTCGCCCATCCGCTCACCGCCGAACTCATCGAGGTCTCCCGCCGCTTCGGCGCCGACCCTGCCTACGTCCGCGCCGGCGGCGGGAACAGCTCGGTGAAGCTCGACGGCGTCCTCTACATCAAGCCGTCAGGAACCCCGCTCGCAACCCTGAGCGCCGAGGATCTCGTCCCGCTGCGCAACGATGTCCTCCTCGAGGCGCTCACCTCCGACGAGCAGGTCGAGGGGGACCCCGTCCGGGCAGCGGCGCAGAAGGCGCAGGTCGGCAACCCGACGCGGCGGCCGTCGGTCGAGATCCTGTTCCACGCCCTCATCGACGACCCGCTGGTGCTGCACCTGCACCCCATCACGGCCAACGCGCTCACCTGCAACGCCGACGGCGAGCCGCTGGCCGCCCGCCTGCTCGGCGACGACGCGATCTGGGTGCCCTACATCGATCCCGGCGTGCCGCTGGCCGTGGGTATCGAGGCAGCGCGCCGCGCCTACACCGAGCGCACGGGAAATAAGCCCCCCACGGTCACCCTGCTCGGCAACCACGGCATCATCGTGTCCGGCGCGAGTGCCGCCGACATCACCGCCGAGACCGAGCGCGTCACCGCGATCATCGCCGCCGAGCTCGAGGCCGCGGCACCGGTGCCCACCCCGCCACCGGCCGATGCCGCGCGCACAACGTCCGTCCTCAACGCCGTCGCCCCGCGCCTGCGCGGTCTGCTGGGGTCGGACGCCGGCCCGGCCGTCGTCACGTCCGACACCTCCGACCTGGCCCGCTCGATTGCCGCGGCCGACCCCATCGTCGCCGACGGCCCGATGATCCCCGACCAGATCGTCTACGCCGCCTCGTTTCCGCTCGTCGTCGAGGTGCCGGACGCCGAGGCCGCGGCCGACGCCGTCACCGCGGCCCTGGATGCCTACCGCGCCGAGCACGACCGCCTGCCTGTCGTCACGGTGCTGCCGGGCGTCGGCGTCCTGGCCGCGGGCACCGATCTGCCCAAGGCCGCCAACGCTCTGGCGGTCTATCTCGACCACGTCGTCGTCGCCCGGGACGCCGACCGCATCGGCAGCGTCCGGGTCATGGACGCCCGCGAGCGCCGCTTCATCGAGACCTGGGAGGCGGAGGCGTACCGCCAGGCGCAGGCCGCCCGGGGCGCGGTCGGACGCCTCGCGGGCCGCGTCGCGATGGTCACGGGTGCCGCTCAGGGCTTCGGTCTCGGCATCACCGAGGCGCTGCTCGCCGAGGGGGCATCCGTCATCCTGGCCGACCTCAACATCGACCTGGCCAGCGCAAACGCCGAACGGTTGGCGTCCGAGCATGGCGCCGGACGCGCGCGAGCCGTCCGCGTGAACGTCTCCGACCCCGACTCCTGCCTTGAGGCCGTCGCGGAGGCCGTCCGGCTGTACGGCGGGGTGGACCTGTTCGTCAGCAACGCCGGCATCGTGCGCTCCGAGGGCGTCATGAGCCAGCCGGTCGCCGACTTCGACCTCGTCACGTCCGTCAACTACCGCGGGTATTTCTGTTGCGTGCGGGCCATCGCGCCGATCATGGCCGCCCAGCGCGGGGCTGATCCGGGCCGCTGGCTCGACATCGTTGAGGTCAACTCCAAGTCGGGGCTGGAGGGTTCCAAGCGGAACTTCGCCTACGCCGGCTCCAAGTTCGGGGGCATCGGGCTCACCCAGAGCTTCGCCCTCGAGCTGGTCGAGTACGGCATCAAGGTTAACGCCGTGTGCCCGGGGAATTTCCTCGATGGTCCCCTGTGGTCGGACCCGGAGCGCGGCTTGTTCGTGCAGTATCTCGCCGCCGGCAAGGTTCCGGGCGCCACGACCGTCGAGGACGTTCGGCGGTTCTACGAGGCGAAGGTGCCGATGGGCCGCGGCTGCCTGCCCGCCGACGTCGCCCGTGCCATCGTGTACATCGTCGAGCAGAACTACGAAACCGGTCAGGCCGTGCCCGTCACGGGCGGCCAGAACATGCTCAACTGATCCCGCAACGCTGATCCAGCAAGGAGGCTCTCCATGACCCGGACCCCTGACACGCAGATTCCTGACGCGCAGATTCCTGACACGCAAATTCCTGACACCCAGCACGCCGTGCAGATCGTCGGTGTCGACGACATCGTCGTCAACACCACCAAGCCGGTGGACCCCGTCGGGCCGACGCAGCTGCTGCTCCAGGTCGAGGCCTGTGGCATCTGCTTCTCCGACACCAAGCTGCTCCACGCGTTCGAGACACACCCCCGCAAGGTCGAGATCGTGAGCGGCCTGACTCCCGCGGAGCTCGCCGAGATCCCCTCCTACCACCCCGGCACGCAGCCCACCGTGCCCGGCCACGAGCCGGTGGGACGCGTCGTGGCGGTCGGCGACTCCGTGACCCATTACCGGGTCGGGGACCGCGTCCTCGTCCAGGCGGACTGGAAGCACCTGAGGACCGCCCGCTCCAACGGGGCGTTCGGCTACAACTTCGAGGGCGCCCTGCAGGAGTACGTCGTGATCGATGAGCGCTGCGTCGTCTCTCCCGACGGCGAGGAATTCCTGCTCCACGTCGCCGAGGAGCCCTCCGCCGCTGCGGTCGGCCTCATCGAGCCGTGGGCGACCGTTGAGGCGGCCTATGCGGCGGTCGAGCGCCAGGCCGTCAAGCAGAGCGGACGCCTCCTGCTGGTCGCGGACGCCGACGCCGATACCTCCGGCGCCCACGCCCTCATCGAGGCCGCCGGCGCGGAGGTCGTCCAAGTGCCTGCGGACGGGCTCGATCTTGTCAGCGGCCAGACGTTCGACGACATCATCTACTACGGCTCGGACGCCAGCGTGCTCAGCGCGCTCGGGGAGCTGCTGGGCCTGCAGGCCATTCTCAATGTCGTGCTGGACGGGGCGACGATCGACGGCCCGGTGAACATCGACATCGGACGCGTCCACTACGACTACATCCGCTACACGGGCACCACCGGGGCCGATCCTGCCGACAGCTACACCTGGCTTCCGGCCAACGGTGAAATCCGAGCGGGCGATCGGGTGGCCGTCATCGGTGCCGCCGGACCCATGGGCCTCATGCACACGATGCGCGCCGTGACGCTGGGTTCCGAGGGGATCGAGGTCGCCTCCGTGACCGCCAGCGACCTCAACGACGACCGGCTGGCGCACCTGGCGTCCGAGATCGATCCGGTTGCCGCGCAGCGGGGCGTCGAGGTGAGCTACGTCAACACCGGCTCTCAGCCGCTGGAGGCGGGCTTTGACTACCTCGCCTGCATGGTTCCCGCGCCGGCGCTGGTCGCGCAGGCCGTCGAGCTGGCGGCTCCCGGGGGAGTGGTGAACGCGTTCGCGGGCATCCCGGCCGGCACGTTCGGCGAGGTGAACCTGCAGCACCTCATCGAGAACAAGGTGTTCCTGTTCGGCACCTCGGGCTCCGACGTGAAGGACATGGCGACCGTGCTGCGCAAGATCGAATCCGGCATCGTCGACACGACGATCTCGCTGGACGCCGTGTGCGGCATCGCTGGGTTCTCCGACGCGATCAACGCCGTGATGAACCGTACGTCGGGCGGCAAGATCATGGTGTTCCCGCAACTGCACGATCTGCCTTTCACCCGGCTGGTCGATCTGGCCGGCGTCCGGCCTGACGTGGCCGAGAAGCTGGTCGACGGCCGCTGGACGGTCGAGGCCGAGAAGGCGCTCCTGGGTCGGTGAGCGGCGGCGTGGACCAAGCGACCCCGTTCCCCGCCCCGGTGATCGCTGATTTGGACCCGAGGTATTGGCGCCATGGCGCCATTACCTCGGGTCCAAATCGGAGTGGACGCCTGGCTACGCCTCCGCCAGATGCTGCGGGGAGACGGGAGGAGGTCAGCCGACGATGACCGCTTGGAGTTCGCCGACCGGCAACTCCCGGGACGCCGACACCTCCACCGGCACCGCGCCCGAGTAACCCAGCGCCGACCAGGTCACGGTCCAGTGACTCGTGGCCGTCACCGTGTAGGTGCCCTCCGGCAACGACGGCCACGGATACGCGTACCCGCAGTTCGGCGACGGCGTGCCGGCCTTCGTCCCACCGGGCAACGGTGACATACCCCTACACGTGACCGTGTCGCCGTCACCCATGTCAAACACGACGCGATCACGCACCGCCGACATGCTGATCGTGATGCCGTACTGCGTCGTCGACGCCTCCATGGTCGCCGGAGTCTCCGTCCACAACCACAACGGGTAGCCCACCACGGCCATGTCCCACTCGTTCACACTCGGATCCGGACCGACGCGAACCTCCGGCGAAGGCAGGTGCATGGTCAGCGCGGCCTCCCGCGCCAACGTCCGCACGACAGCCGCAGGCGGTGCCACCGGTTCGCTGGCCGCCACCGCTGTCGGATCGGCGGGGTCAACACCAGGCTCCGTGAGCTGACACTCGGGATTCGCCCGGAGCGACCCATCGCACTCAGGAATAAGGCGGATGAAGTTCTCCCACGTTTCCCTCGTCCAACCCTCGCGCTCGATGTTGCTCTGAGCACCTCCCGAAGCCGTTGCGCGCGAAGAGTTGGCCTTGCTTCGTTCAGCTTTCGCAGCTGGAGCCACGCTGGAACCCATGGACTCGGCTGGTTCCACCCTTTCGGCGAATACAGATACGCTGCGACCGTTGCGTGCGACTACGGGGGTTTGCTGTTGGGAGGATGGTCGCACCGGCGGAGCGCTCCCCATTCTTGCAGCTTCTTGAGTCGCTCGAGGTGGGTCCGGTTCGGCGGCTGGCGACACAACCGCGGCGCTTCCGGCCCAGATCAGGGGGATAGCAGCAAGAAGTGAGACCGCTCGCTTCAGCATTTCTCAACCTCGGCAACTTTGCTGCTGGTGAGGAGCAGCGAGCCCTCCTTGACGGTGAAGAAGAGTTGTTCTTGGGTGGCAGGAAGTGGGATATCGACGCCGTCAAGAGTCACCCTCAGGCTGCTCACTTCGCTGCAAGCTTCGATGGCGATCACGGACCCTTCATTCGCTATATCGGGTGCGCGATAGATCCAAGCGATTGTCGGCTGCCCGGAATAGGCGGCCTTGGAGCTCTGTGCGTCAACAAGCTCCTGCGCCAGGCCGTCCTCATAGCTCCCGCTGACCAGAGCGCGAAGTTCGTCGCTCATCGGTTTCTTCTCGGCGAGCAGGGCGAAAGTGATCTCGGTGACGCGGCGGTAGATGCGCTCCGCTTCGCGGTACTGGTCAAGCCGAGCGTTCATGCGGTCGTACTCCGTCTGGTCGCACGGGTACGCGTCCCCGCCGGCCTCGGGGGTGCACTCAAACGTCCGCTCCGGCGTGGGCGTCGGGGATGGCTCGGGGGTCTGCACGCACCCTGAGAGCACAAGCCCGCACAGCAACAGCGCTCCGGCGCCGACGGTAACGCGTCTCATCTTGATCCCCCCGTCAGCTCAACGACGCTGACCCGCCCAGCATGACACAACGATTCGATCCGACGCCGCGCGGTCCACAAGTTATCCACAAGGCACGGTGCCGAAGCTGGCAATTGCAACTCGAACGATGCCGTCTTGATGGGCGGAACGCACCCATCGAGCTCTGATCGACCCCCGAGGGGCCCGGGCCGGTCCGCCGTTTCGACCATCCAGCCGACTGGGTCCCTCGTGTCATCCGGCGGATGGGTCGTTGATGCCAGCGCTGGCCGCTTCTGATGGGATTCCCTGCCGCGCTGGCGCACGCATGCGCTGTCCAGCGAGTATCTGCGGCCATCGCCGCTCGGAGGCGCAGGTTCTTCTGCGCAAGAGTCCAGCAACGCTACAGTTGCGCGTGGGTGGGGAGTGGCCCCACCAGGACGCGAGCCAGCGAGGGCCGCGTCCGAGACGATGTCGAGGAGGACATCATGGGCTCCCTCCACACCATGGGGCAGCAGCAGGATCGGCGCAGTTGGGCCGAGCCGTACAAGATCAAGGTCGTCGAGCCGCTGCGCACGACGAGCCGCGAGGAGCGCGAGGCGGCCATCGCGGACGCCGGCTACAACACGTTCCTGCTTCCGAGCCACGCGGTGTACATCGATCTGCTCACCGACTCCGGCACGAATGCGATGAGCGACCGGCAGTGGGCCGGCATGATGCTCGGCGATGAGGCGTACGCGGGATCCGCCAACTTCTACCGCCTCGAGGACACAATCCGCCGCTTCTACGGCTACCGCCACGTGGTACCGACCCACCAGGGGCGCGGCGCCGAGAACCTCCTCAGCCAGGCGCTCATCAACCCCGGCGATCACATTCCCGGAAACATGTACTTCACGACGACGCGATTCCATCAGGAGAAGGCGGGCGCGACCTTCCATGATGTGATCGTGGACGCCGCCAACGATCCGCAGCTCGAAGCGCCGTTCAAGGGCGACGTCGATCTCGCCAAGCTGGAGAGGATCATCGACGAGGTCGGCGCGGACAGGATTCCGTACGTGTGCGTCGCCGCCACCGTGAACATGGCCGGCGGTCAGCCGATCTCAATGGCGAACATGCGGGCCGTCCGTGAGCTGACCGCGCGCCACGGCATTGCCATCTACCTGGACGCCACCCGTGCGGTCGAGAATGCGTTGTTCATCCGCGAGCGCGAGGAGGGCTACGGGGACACCTCGTTGGCGGACATCCTGCTGGAGTTCTGCTCCTACTCCGACGGCTGCACGATGAGCGGCAAGAAGGATCCGCTGACCAACATCGGAGGATGGCTCGCCACCAATGATGAGGCGCTGTTCGAGGAGGCGCGCAACCTCGTGGTCGTTTACGAGGGGCTCCACACGTACGGTGGCATGGCCGGCCGAGACATGGAGGCGATGGCGATCGGCATCACCGAGTCGGTGGAGCTGGCCTACATGAAGTCCCGCGTCGGGCAGGTGCGGTACCTGGGCGAGCTGCTGGATCAGTGGGGCATTCCGTTCGTGCGGCCGGTGGGCGGGCACGGCATCTTCCTGGACGCCCGCGGCTTCTATCCGCATCTTGATCAGGAGCAGTTCCCCGCCCAAACACTCGCCGCGCAGCTCTACCTGGAGGCCGGCGTGCGGGCCATGGAGCGCGGCATCGTCTCGTCCGGACGCGACGCCGTCACCGGCGAGAACCACCACCCGAGCCTGGAGCTCGTGCGGCTCACGATCCCGCGCCGGGTCTATACCCAGGCGCACATGGACGTGGTGGCCGAGTCGGTGAAGGCGTGCTTCGACCATCGGGAGAACGCCCGGGGCTTGCGCATGGTCTACGAGCCGAACTACCTGCGGTTCTTCCAGGCGCGGTTCGAGCCGTTGGGTTGAGCCGGCGGGTCGGAGGTCTCGGGCCCTCCGCGACGATTCGGCTGCAGTGAGTGCGCGCTCACTCGGCTGCTGAGCGTGCACGCGGGGCGAAACCTACATCGAGTGCAGCCGAATCGTCGCGGGGGTCGTTTGACCCACGCCGCCGCGCCCCCGGGGAGCGGACGCGGTTCAGATCACGTCGGCCATGAACGACTCGAAGTCGCGCACGGCGTTTGCGGTGAGGTCGTCGGCGAACAGGTCCGCGATGATCTCCGGCGAGATGGTGAAGACCCGCACGCCGATGTCGGTCAGCGTGACGAGGTGCTGCGCCGACTTGATCGAGGCGGCCATGATCATGGGGCCGGTTCCGTCCTGGGGGATCGCGCGGGTCATGTGCGCGATCTCCTCGGGGGCGTTGCGGCCGGCGCGGAACATGCGGTTGAAGTAGGGGGCGATGTACTTCACGCCCAGCGCCGATCCCACGAGCGCCTGCTTGGCCGAGTAGACCGCCGTCATCAACACGGGGATGTCTTGATCGCGCAGCTTCGAGATGAGCTCGGCGCCCGTCGGCGTCACCGGCACCTTGATCGTCGAGCCCGGGGCCGCCTCTCGGATCTGCATCGCGCTGCGGTAGAGCTCCTCGGTCGTGGCGCCCCAGGCCTGGAAGCACACCTCACGGGCGCCGTTGTCGCGCGCCCAGTCGTAGATCTCGGGGATGTCGCTGACCTTCCGGCCGGCCTCGCGCATCAGTTGGGGGTTGGTCGTCACGCCCGAGAACATTCCGGTCTTGAGCCACGGCTCGGCGGCCGCACGGTCGGCGGAGTCGATGTAGAAGCGAATGGGTTGGGTGTCGCCGGGCGCCGCGTTGGACGGGGGCATGGGCTCCTCCTGAGCTTTCGAAAAATCTTCGGATCATTCATGGCCGAAATTATCACGACGGGTGCTGTGGGACAATGCCCAAGGTTCGGTTGCGAGGTGTTGACCGCATCGGTCGGCGCAAAGGTGCTGCTCCCGCCAGGACCCGGGTCCGGGATCACGCCCCGGACGTGGAGGGCCACGAACCGGCGTGCCCAACGGGTGGCCTCCCGATTTCCGGCCCCCACCTGATCGCCGGGCCGCGAAGTTGAGCGGCCGGAGCTGGAAGACAACCGGCTCGCCACCTGCGCCCCTCCGTGACGCTGCGTCCCGTGGCGCCCACCGCCGCAGGCGATGGCAAGATCTCCCGGAGCGCTACGATCGGAAGTCAAACGAAAGGTGGACGCCATGGCCGCGGTGGATCGGCGGGCGCGAGAGGAGCACATCCTTCACGTCCTGACCAGGGACGGCGTCCTCTCGGTGGCTCAGCTCTCGCGCGACCTTGGGGTTTCCGAGGTGACGATCCGCACCCAACTCCGGGAGTTGGAGTCGCGCGGGCTCCTCACCCGGACGCACGGCGGCGCGCAATCGACCTCGGTGCACAACGTGCTCGAACGGGAGCGGATGCACGAGGCCGAGAAGGAGCAGATCGCCCGCGCCGCGGCGGCATTGGTCCGCGATGGCGACCGCATCATGGTCGAGGCGGGCACGACGACCTCGCGGATCGTGCGCCATCTCGCCCTGCGCCGCGGCGTCCAGATCGTGACGAATTCGACGCTGGTGTTCGCGCATGCCCGGCACAACACCGCCCTCACGGTGATCCTCACCGGCGGCACCTTCCACCGGCCGAGCGAGTCCCTCGTGGGGCCCGTGGCCCTGCGCGCCATCCGGGAGTTTCATGTGCGCCTCGCCTTCGTCGGGACCGATGGCTTCGCCCCCGCCCGCGGCCTCACCACCGAGTTCGCCGAGGGTGCCGAGGTGATCTCGGCCATGCACGACCAAGCGGACGCCACCTGGCTGCTGGCCGACTCGTCCAAGTACGGCGAGGCGGGCTTCGTCAGGGTGCTCAACTTGACCGACCTCGCCGGCGTCGTGACCGACGCGGCCCTTCCCGCGGACGCCCAGCGCGCTGTGGGGGACGTGGTCGGCGAGCTCCGGGTGGTGTGAAGGTGCGCTGAGGCATCGGACGTCGCTGCCACCGCTCGCTCACCCCGGTTTGGACCCCACATTAAGGCCCCCACGCGCCCCAAAAGAGGGTGCCAAAACGTGCAAACACGGGGGCGGCC
>JAKDIK010000066.1 GCA_030450535.1 Propionibacteriaceae bacterium | reverse complement strand
GACCAGGCGTCCCCCGCACCCACCAGTGCGGTGCCGGCGCCGGCGTCCTGCCCCACCAGATCCGTGGCGGCCGTGACCGCCGCGGCGCAGCCGCGCAGCATGCCGGTGCCGTGGTCGCCGTCGCCGGCCACCGCGTCGAGATCGCCGAGGCGCACCTCGTGCTCACCCAGGGCCGCGTGGACCGCCGTCAGGTGCGCCACGACGGCGGCGGCCAGTTCGCGGGAGGCCGCCGAGCCGGGCTCGGTGACGGCCACCGCCTCGGCCCGGGTCGGCAACTCCCGCACGTCGGATTCGGCGGCATCCACCGCTCCCCGCCGGTAGGCCGGGGTGTCACAGGGGGCGTCCCATAAGGCCAGCAACTCATCGTCGACCCACATGAGGGTCAACGAGATGCCCGCCATGTCGAGGCTGGTGACCAGCTCGCCGACCTCCTGGTCGACGACCCGGACGTCCGCCTCGGCCAGCAGCCGGGATACCGCGCCCCACACCACGAACATTTCCTCGTACTTCGTGCCGCCCAGCCCGTTGAGTACCGCGACGACGCGGCCGTCCTCGGACGCGGGCCGGTCGGCCAGCAGCCCGTCCACGAGCAGCCGGGCGACGTCGTCGGCCGTCCCCAGGTCGGCCTCATCGACGCCCGGCTCGCCGTGAATGCCCAAGCCGATCCCCATCCTGCCCTCGGGCACGGTGAAGAGCGGATGGTCGGCGCCGGGCAGCGTGCAGCCGTCGAACGCGACGCCGAACGACCGGGTGGCTTCGTTGGCGCGCTCGAAGACGGCCACGACCTCGTCGATGTCCATGCCCTGTTCGCACGCCGCCGCCGTCACCTTGAACACCGGCAGGTCGCCGGCGATGCCGCGGCGCTTGGTGTGCTCCTCGGGTGGGCCGGACGCGATGTCGTCGGTGACCACGATGGTGCGGGCGTCGATGTCCTCGGAGCGCAGGCGCTCGACGGCCTGGCCGAAGTGGAGCACATCGCCGGCATAGTTGCCGAAGCCGATGAGAACGCCGGCGCCGCGGTCGGCCGCCTTGCACACGCTGTACGCCTGCGCCCCCGACGGCGAGGAGAAGATGTTCCCGCAGACGGCGCCATCGGCGAAGCCTTGGCCCACCCAGCCGGCGAAGGCCGGGTAGTGGCCCGAACCGCCGCCCACCACGAGGGCGACCTTGCCCTCGGCGGTCCGGGTCGAGCGGACAACGCCGCCGTACACCTGCTGCACGTAGCGGGGAAACGCCTGCACGAATCCGGCGAGGGATTCTGCCGGGAAGTCGCTGGGTGCGTTGAGCAGTCGGGTCATGGTGGCTCCTTCTCAGCGTTGAGTTCTCATCATGGCGAGAGCGAAATCTCACACACGTGGTGGTGCTGTCGTCTACGGTAGTCCACAACAGTGTCCGGGTCGACGGCTGCATCCCCGACGCCCACGGCGCGAACCGGCGAGAGGATCGAGCCATGACCATGCGCGCCGCCGTGTTGAACGCCCCCGGCGAGCTCGAGCTGATGACTCGCGACGTTCCCGACCCCGGACCGGGCGAAATCCTGCTGCGAGTCGAGGCGACCACGCTGTGCGGCACCGATGTGCGGCTGTTCACCGGCGAGAAGACGGCCGGCGTCCGGCCCGAGGTGACGCTCGGTCACGAGGTCGCCGGGCGCATCGCCGCCGTCGGCGAAGGCGTCCGAAACGTCGCGGTGGGTGAGCAGGCGGTGGTCTCCATCGTCGTGTCCTGCCACGCGTGCCGCGCCTGCCTGGCCGACCGGGAGCACATGTGCGCGAACCTGGAACTCATCGGCTACGCCATCGACGGCGGCCTGGCTGACTACCTGCTCGTCCCGGCCCGCGCGGTCGCCGGCGGCAACGTCGTGACGACGAACCACCCGGTGCCGCCGACCCACCTCGCGCTGGCCGAGCCGGTTTCGTGCTGCCTCAACGGGCTCGACCAGTACCGCGTGACGGCCGGCGACACCGTCGTCATCCTGGGCGCCGGGCCCATCGGACTCATCCACACCGCGCTCGCCCGGCTGCACGGCGCGACCCGCATCATCGTCGCCAACCGCGGCGAGGCGCGCCGGGAGGCCGCCGTCCGCGTGGGCGCCACCCACACCCTCGACCCGCGCGGGGTCGACCTCGTGGCGGCCGTCGGTGAGCTCACCGACGGGGCGGGCGCCGACGTCGTCGTCGTCTGCATCGGCGCCACCGAGCTGGCCGGACGTGCCCTGGAGTTGGCGGCGGTCGGCGGGCGCGTCAGCTACTTCGCGGGCTTCCCCAAGGGCGCGACCGCCGGGATCGACCCGAACCTGATCCACTACCGCGAGCTCACCGTCACCGGCGGCTCCAACGCCCGCCGGCGCGACGTCGTGAGGGCCGTGCGGCTCCTCGAGAGCGGCGCGTTGCCCGCCGACGAGATCGTCACCCACACCTTCGCGCTCGCCGATGTCCACGACGCACTCGAAGCCGTCGCCAACAAGGTGGGCATCAAGATCGCGGTGGTTCCCTGACCGTTCCCGCGCGTCCGTGCCGGCAGCGCCAGCCCGAATCAGCGCTGCCCGCGGCAGCGCGCCCCCGACGGCTCACGAACTCGTCAGCCACGTCACAAAGGCTCCGGGATCCCTCAATTCGGGCACGTGCACGCGTCGGCGTTGCAGCAGGCACGCGTGCATGGCGACAGCCGCGTCCAGGGTCAAGATTCCGCGGCGGAAGCAGGTGCGCACGATGTCCCACGTCGACAGGCATGGGACATGAGTGCGACCTGGCACTTGGCCGTCATCGGTGATGAAGACGGCGTGCAGCGCCCTGGTCTCGATGATCGTGAGCGTTTCCGCCTCGCCCAAATGCTCATCTGGGGCATCGCCCGGACTCGCGAAGCTCAGGCGCCGTTCACGCGTCAGGCGGTGCTCGCCGTCGTGCGGATGAACGGGCTCGCCCAAGAAGAGGACGCTGCGCTCGCGGAGTTCCGGAAGCCCGTGCCGGCGCCCCTGCCGGCCCGTTTCGTGGGCGACGGTGCCGGACCACTTGCCCCGACCGGCGAGCAACGCTCCCAAGGCGTCCAGCTCACCGGCCAAGCCAAAGTTGAGCAAAACCGTCGTGTCGCTGAAGAACAGCACGGGTGGGGGGGTGGTCATCGATCAGCCCCACAGGCCATCCAGCTCAGCGTCATCGAGCGCCGGAGGCGGAGTGGGTTCGTCCACTTCCAACCCGTCCGGCGGCACGCCCAGCATCCATGCGAGCGTCCCCTTGCCCACGCCGCCGGTCGCGATCAGGTCAAGATGGCGCTCCCGCAGCCACGACGGGAACACCCGCGTCGCGGCAGCATCCATGCGCGCCGTGATCTCATCGCGCAGGGCGCCTGCGCCGTGGCGATGCAGGAGCTTCTGCGTGGTCCAGGTGAGGACCTCCGCGACATCCGGGGACACCTCCACGCGCAGCTTGGCCAGCCGATTCTTGAGTGCCTCCGTCGAGACACCCCATTCCCAGACCAGCTCGGCCAACCGATCGAGCGGGAGGTCGGACCACGTCACCCCCTCCACCATCTGCCGTGGCATCAGCAGATCTGCGGCGAACGTATTGGCGTCCCGCTCCGCATCGTTCTGCCGGGCGCTGCCGGGCATGATGCCGGCGTCGCCTGCCACGAGGTGTCCCAGTTCGTGTGCCAGGCCCCAGTTCTCCCGGAACCAGTTGCCGGTCGCGTTGAGAGCGATCACGGGGCGTCCCCCGGCGGTGAACGAGTAGGACGTCGACAACTCCGCAACCCGAACGACATCGACGCCCAGCCGTTCCAGCCGAGCGAGAAACGGCCGCACGAAATCGGAACCGAGGGCGTCCCTCACCTGCGCGGGCGTCCGCGGGAGCGTGACCTCGGAGCCCCCTGGCCCGGCTTGGGCGTACGCCAGCCCGATGTCGTCCAGGATCGCGCCATCCTTGTCCGCGCTGGGAACGGCTCGTGAACCATCCTCGGGATTCCACGCATGGCGTGCCGAGACCACCAGCGCATGCGGATCAGGCTCCCCGGTGATGAGGAAGTGGACATCCTCATGCAGGACATCCGCCAGGCGCGCAAGCTCGATCGCCGCGAAACCCCGCTCGCCACGCAGTGCGCGCGAGAAGGCGTCCGGGGTCATGTCGACCTCCTCGGCAACGCCCTTTTGCGTTCGGCCCGCCAGCGCAGCCGCCACGCGCCCGCCGATTGTGTTCATGGCTTCATCGTATCCCTCGATTGGGAGAATCCCAATCGGGCGTCCGCGAGCCGCAGCGTGTCGGTGAGCGTGAATCGACGTAGGGGGCGCGGCCGGAGGGCTGAGCGGTCGGCGCGGTCCTGTATCACGCGTGATACAATGTGTCCATGGGTACCGTGACCGTCCGCGACCTGCGCAACAGAAGCGCCGACGTGCTCCAGCGCGTCTCTGGGGGCGAGCGCCTCACCGTCACCAAGGACGGCGAGCCGGTGGCACGCGTCGTTCCTCTGCCCCGACGCCGCCTGCGTGTCGACGAACTCATCGCGCGCCGCCGCAACCTCCCCGCAATGGATGCCGCCCGCCTCCGCGCCGACCTCGACGAGCTGATTGATGCGTCGCTGTGAACCACCCCACCGACGGCGGCCTCCTCGACACCTCGACACTGATCGACCTCGCCAACCTGGACGGCTCCTCCCTGCCGGCCGAGCCGAGCATTTCGGCGATCACGCTCGCCGAGTTGTCCGTGGGACCCTTGGTGGCAACCTCGGACGCCGAACGCGCGGCCCGGCAGGCGCACCTCCAGCAGGCGGAAGCCGACTTCGACCCGATCGCATTCGACGCGGCCGCCGCCCGCGCGTTCGGCCGGGTCGCCACCTCACTGCGTGCCAAGGGCCGCAAGCCTGCGGCTCGCGCCTACGACGCCCTCATCGCCGCCACGGCGCTGGCAGCCGACCTCCCGCTGTACACCGCCAACCCCCGCGATTTCGCCGGCATCGACGGCTTGGACGTCCGTGAGGTGCGGCGGGTGACGGGCTGATTCCGGTTCGCCTCCCTCGCGGACGGGCGTGCCGCCGGGCGAGGGGCCGCCGGGGTGAGGACCCGAGATTTGGACCCGAGCGAGATTTGGACCCGAGATTGTGGCGCCATGGCGCCAAAAGCTCGGGTCCAAATCGCAGGTGGGGAGGTTCCTCGTATCAGCTCCGCCAGGTGCGCCACAGGTGCGCATACTCGCCGTCGGCGGCCAACAACTCATCGTGCGACCCCAGTTCGGCGATGCGTCCGTCGATCACCACGGCGATCCGGTCGGCGTCGTGAGCCGTGTGCAGCCGGTGCGCGATCGCGACGACCGTCCGGTCGGCCAGCAGCGCCGCCATCGATCCCTCCAGGTGCCGCGCCGTCCGCGGATCGATCAGCGACGTCGCCTCGTCCAGCACCAGCGTGTGCGGGTCGGCCAGCACGAGGCGGGCCAGGGCCACCTGCTGCGCCTGCGCCGGCGTCAGCGTGAGGCGTCCCTGGCCCAGCCTGGTGTCCAGACCGTCCGCCAGTCGCTCGACCCACTCCCCGGCGTCCACCGCCGCCAGCGCGGACCTGACGTCGGCGTCCGACGCCTCCCCTTCGCGGGCCAGCACGATGTTGTCGCGCAGGGTGCCGACGAACACGTGGTGCTCCTGCGTCACGAGGCACACCTGGGTGCGCAGCAGCGCGAGCGGCAGATCCATCACGTCGACCCCGCCCACGGTGACGACGCCCTCCCTGGGCCGGTTGATGCCCGCCAGCAGGCGCCCGAGCGTGGATTTCCCCGATCCGGACGGACCCACGATCGCCAGCCGCTCCCCGGGCCGCAGCTCCACGTGCACGCCGTGCAGCACGTCGTGGCCCTCGCGGTAGGCGAAGCGCAGGTCCCGACCGCGCAGATCGGACGCCGCGGGCTCGGCCTCGCCGGGGGTGCGGTCATCCTCCACCTCGGCCACGCCCAGCAGACGGGTCGTGGCGGCGACCCCGACCTGAAGGTGGTCCAGCACCTGGATGAGCCGGTCGAGCGGTGAGACGAGTTGCTGCAGGTAGATCGCGGCCGTCGTCACCTGGCCGATCGTCACCAGGTTCTGGGAGTAGCCCCACGTGCCGAGCAGCACGACCACCACGAGCGGCACCTGGAACGCGAAGTCGAGCCAGACGAACAGCAGGTTCCGCAGGCTCATGGTGTAGCGCTCGGCCTGGGCGGATTCCTCGATGTCCTCGTGTAGCTGCCGCTGGCGGCGCTCGGCGAGCCGCAGCGCCTCGACCGTCCGGGCACCCTCGACCGTCTCGGTGACGGTGGCGTTGATCCGCGAATACGTCGCCGACTCGGTGATATACCCCGAGATGGCCCGCCGAAGGTACGACCGCACGGCGAAGAACAGGATCACCGCCGAGCCCACCAGCGGCAGCGTCAACAGCGGAGAATTCAACAACAGGGCCACGACCGTGAGCGCCACCATGGTCACCGACGTCACCAGGTGCGGCAGCGACCAGCGCACCGCGTTGCTCATCTTGCTCACATCGCTGGTGATCCGCGTGATGAGATCGCCGCTGGACGCCGCCTCGACCTTGCCCAGCGGCAGCCGCAGCACCGTTTCCACCACGTGCTCGCGGGCGGCGGCCAGCAGGTCGTAGCCCAGCACCGCGCCAGCGCGCTTGGCCACGAACGTGAACACGGCCTGGGCCACGACGATGCCCGCAATGATCAACAAGAGCGTGTCGGTCTCGGCGAGCGACGAGGCGCCCTGAGTCGCGTCGTCCACGAGGTCGCCCAGCAGCCGCGGCACGACCAGGGCCGCGGCGGCGGCCAGCACGTTGAAGCCGATCATGGCGGCCAGACCCCAGCGCCGCGTCCGAAGCAATTCAGCGATGAAGCCAAAGGCCCGACGGGCGCGCGCGACCGGCAGGCCCCGCTCGGGGTTCCGTGAGGCCCGGAACACCTCCCGGGCGTGCTCGCCGCGCTCCCGGTGTCGCGCCACCCAGGCGTCCAGCCGTCGGCGCGGCGGCAGGCTGCGATCCACGCGCAGGGACGCTGGCACGCGTTCCGGTTCGGGCCCCCAGCGCCAGGTGTCGGCCGATCCCGAGAACAGTTCGGTGCCGCCGGGGGCCGTCCGGGAGTCGACAGTCCGCAGGTCAGTCATCGTCGGCCTCCATCCCGCGCGCGACGACCGCGCGGTAGTCCTCGCGTTCGAGCAGCGCCGCGTGCGTGCCGCGGGCAACTTGGCGCCCGTCCACCAGGAAGGCGACCTCGTCCACGGCGTGCAGCATCAGCGGCGACACCGTGGTGACGACGGTCGTCCGGCCACGCCGGTGCGCGGCGAGCCGCGGCGCGATGCGGGCCTCGGTGTGGGCGTCCACGGCAGAGGTCGGCTCGACCAGGCAGAGCACGTCGGCGTCCGCGAGCAGCGCCCGCGCGAGCACGACGCGCTGCCGCTGCCCGCCGGACAACCCACGGCCCTTCTCGTCGATGCGCCCCTGCCAGCCGCCGGGCAGCGCCTCGAAGACATCCTCGGCGCAGGCGGCGACCAGCGCCGACTCGGCCTCCCCGCGGGCGTGGGTGCCCCAGGGATCGACGGCCTCCTGAAGGGTGCCGGCGAACAGCATTGAGCCGGTGTCGGAGACCAGGACGCGCTCGCGCAGCGACCCCAACTGGGCGTCCGCCAGATCGACGCCGTCCGCGGTGACGCCCCAGGGCTCCTGCGCGCGGGCGGCGTCCGCCTCGGCGATGGCGACCCGGCGCGCGGAGCGCTCCGCCAGCGCGCGACGCCGCGCGCGTCCGGAGAGTTCGTCGAGGTCGTCCTCGGCCGCGTTGGACGCCGCGGACGGCAGGTAGCGGCCCAGCCGGTCGACCAGGGCGGCGGAGGCGTCCGGATCGGCGGAGACCACCGCGAGGCACACGCCCGGCTCGACGGTGACTCCGGACGCCTCGTCATGGAGTCGCGGTTGGGCGCCGATCCGGGTCTCGGCCGGACGCCAGGGCGACGGCTGGGCGAACAGGGCGGTCGTCTTGGCCGCGGCGACGAGCCCCGCGATCCACTTCTGGGCGAAGTCAAAGAACGTCTGCAGGGGCCACAGCATGTAGAGGGCGTAGCCGACGAAGCTGATGAGCTGGCCAACGGTGAGGCGTCCGGCCGCCAGTTCGTGGGTGCCGAGCCACACCAGCAGGACGAGGAGGCCGCCCGACAGCAGGACCGAGATCGACTCCACGACGCCCTGCCACGTACCGACAGCGACGCCGAGGAACCGGACGCGCTGGCTCTGCCGGTTGTAGTTGGCGCCGAAGGTCGCCTCGCCGCCGATGCCGCGCAGGATGCGCAGACCGGCGACGATGTCGGTGGCCTGGCTGGTGAGTTCGGCGTTCTGGGTGCGCTCGGCGCGCTGGGCGCGGCTCAGCGGGCGCAGCACGGGCAGGGACGCCGCCAGCAGCAGCGGCGAGATGATCAGCACGACCGCGCCGAGCAGGGGCGAGGTGGTGAACATCAGGACGCACACCAACCCGAACGCCACCAACGATCCGATCAGGCGGGCGAGCACCTCGAGCGTGGCGCCGAAGGTGTCGGAGTCCGAGGAGCTGACGCTGAGCACCTCGCCGGTCGGCACGCGGCGGCCGAGGACATGCCCGAGCCGGCCGGCGGTACGACCGACGCGCTTCTGGGTGCCGTACAGCGCGATCAGCCAGCTGCGGACGACGATCGTGTGCTGCAGGATTCCGCCGGCCGCCCCGACGACGATCGCGAGCAGCAGCAGCGACGCCCACCCGATCGTCGCCCACATGTCGCCGCCGAGGATGCCGGCGTCGACCGCCCTGCCCAGCAGCCATGGCGAAAAGACGCTCGGCACCTGCCAGGCGACGAGGAGGATCGACGTCCATGCGACCACGTCCGCCTGCTCGGCAGCCATCCAGCGCAGAAAACGGCCGGGGCTCCGAGTGTTGGGCGAGTCCGAGGCGAGCGCCTCGGGTGGGAAATCACGCATAGCCGCCCAACGATACGCGCCGCGTCCGTCCACGTCAACGGGGGTCCGGCGGGACGGACGGACGGCACCTCAGAGGGCGGCGTACTCCTCGTCGCTGACCGGCTCCAGCCATTCGTTGGACGCCCCCTCCTTCGGCACCATGAGGGCCACGTGGGAGAACCAGCTGTCCGCGGTGGCGCCGTGCCAGTGCTTGAGCTCGGCGGGAATCGTGACGACCGAGCCGGGCGTCAGCCTCTGTGCCGGCTCGCCGTCGGCCTGGTACCACCCCTCGCCCGCCGTGCAGAGCAGCACCTGCTCGGCGCCGTGGTGAATGTGCCAGTTGTTGCGGCAGCCGGGCTCGAACGTCACGTTGTTGACATTGACGTCGCCGCTCGACAGCGGCGCCAGGAAGCTCCGGCCCGAGAAGTACTGGGCGAACGCATCGTTGGACTCGCCGGTGGGGAACATCTGCTCGAACTCACTCATGTCCCGATTCAACGCCCTCGGCGGCGCCTCGGCAAGAGAGGAGGGTGGCCCAAACCGGGTGCCCCCGCGGCGAGGCGGGGGCACGCAGATGTCACCCCACGGATATCTCGAGTTCGACGTCCCCCTCACCCAGCGCGTCCCAGGGAATGGCGACGCCGCCGGCGCGGTACCGGCGCTGCACGCGCTCGCCGGTCACCGCGACTCCGTTCACGGTGACCCGCGTCACCCCGCAGCCCTGGCCCGTCACGGCGTAGCTCACCCGGGCGAGGCGGACCCCCGACCCAGCGGTGGCTTCCGCGCGGGCCACGGTCGCGTCCCCCAGCGGCACCGTGGCGACCAGACCGTCCAGGGATGCCGGCAGCACGGGATCGACGACCAGCCCGCGGGCGCTCACCCGCAGGCCCAGGAAACCCTCGGTCACCAGCCGCAGCACCAGCCCGGATCCCGAGGAGTACACCCGCCAGCCGCCGGCGAACGCCATGCCCGCGTCGAAGAGCTCCTGCGCCCGCTCCTGGGCGGCGTAGCGGTCGGCGAACAGGGCGTCCACCGACGAGTGGTAGCAGTTCGACTGGGTCGGCATCGCGCCGGGCACCGCCGCGCGCAGGCCGTCCGGCAGCACGAGCTGCAACGCCGCCCAGGCGCGCTCGGCGAGCCCGAGCCGCAGGAGCGCCTCCACCCACCGGATGTGCGCGTGGGTGTACATCAGCCCGATCTCGCGCCCCCAGAACGACGCCGCCTCCGCCCGCAGGAACGTGCGCGTCTCGCCGCCGTGGTATTCCACGGGCCGGTCGAACAGGTAGATTCCGGTCGGACCGTCGAGGTCTACGCGTGTCTCATCCTGGCTGTTGCTCCTCGGGCGGCCGGGTGGAACCTCGC
>JAKDIK010000291.1 GCA_030450535.1 Propionibacteriaceae bacterium | reverse complement strand
CGGGACCCCGGATCGACCCCGTCTCCCGGAGAGACGACCGGCGCCCCCTCCGCCACGGCCGGCCCCACGGTTGCCGCCAGCCCCACCGTGACGCCCACCACCGTGACGCCCACCACAGTGACGCCCAGTCCCACCGTGACGCCCAGTCCCAGTGGACGCTGGACACCGAGGATTGGAAGAAGCTCACCCGGGACGAGCTGGTCGACCGGGTGGTCGCCGAGGCGCTACCCGGGGACACCGTCCTCATGCACATGCACTGGAACGGCTTCAACCCCGACGCGATCACCCGCATGAAGGTCGGCATCGAGGCCCGGGGACTGGAGCTGTGCCGCATCGACGGTCCGGGCTCCGCGCGGGGCGCCTTCACCTGCTGATCGGCTGCGCAGAGGACCGGCCCTGTCGCCGCCCCGGGCTATCGTGAGGCGCGTGTCAAGTAAGGGAGCAGCCGTGAACCCGTCGATCGATCGCCTCCACGCGCTGCTGTCCGACGCGGCGGAGAAATCACTGCACGAAAGGGTGCCGCTGCTGGAGGAGGCGGTGGAGCTCGCCGACGCGGTGGGCCTGCCGTCCGATCGCGTCGGCGTCCGGATCGCGCTCGCGGAGGCGTATGCGTTCAGCGGCCATCCCCAGGGCGTGCTGGTGCCGTTCGCCTGGCTCCGGGAGCGGTTCGACGCGAGGGATCCTGCCCTCGACGACGACGACCGACGCGCCATCCTCTGGGTGAACAAGTGGATCCCGAAGCAGTTGGCCTCCCATCCGGAGGTGCCGCTGCACCAGGTGCACGCAGCCCTCGACGACATGCGGCGGCGCTACCGGCGCGCCCGGCAGCCGCAGGGGCCGGTTCTGGGGGCGACCTACAGCGTCGAGCAACTCGTCCATGGCGATCGCGCCGCCGATGCCGCCTTCCGCGCCTGGGTCACGGCGCCGCGCTCCGAGCTGTCCGACTGCGAGGCGTGCGAGCCCACCCAGCGTGCCCGCCACCTCGCCGCGCTCGGACGCCACGCGGACGCCGTCGCCGAGGTCGACCCCGTCCTGGCCGGTGACCTCACCTGCGAGGCGCAGCCCGAGTCGGCGATCTGCGCGGTGCTGGGATCACTGGTCGTGCTCGGGCGTTCCGAGGAGGCGGGTCGGCTCCACACGGTTGCGTGGCGCCGCGTCCGCGACGAGCCGGGCCACACGGGGCTCGTGGCCGACCTCATCGCCTTTTGCGCGCGCACCGGCAACCCAGGGCGCGGCGTCCAGTTGCTCAGTCACCGGCTGGCCGACCTGAGCGCGCCCGCCAGCCCGATCGACGGCATGCTGCTGGCCGCCGCCGCGGCCCGGCTGGTGACCCCGCTCGTCGCGTCCGATCACGGCGAGCACGTCCTGACCGCCCCCTCCGGACAACGATGCACCGTGGCGGAGCTCGCCGACCGGCTGCCCGGGGAGGCATTGGCCCTCGCCGCCGCCTTCGACGTCCGCAACGGCACCAACGCGCTCGGCGACCGGGTGCGTGACCTGCTCACGGCCGCCGATCTGGGCCCCGTCGACCTCGGTGCGCTCGGGCGGGAAGAACTCATCACCGCCGAACTCCTGGGTGCTAGCGCCCATCCGGACGCCCCCGACCTCACCGGTCTCGCCGACCTGGGCACCCGCGAGCTCGCGGACGCCGGCGATCGCGCCACCCGCTACTGCGGAGACCAGGCCGAACGGGCCGTGGCCGACGCCTGGCTCGCCGGCCGGGACGTTCGTCTCGCGGACGCCGAGGCCGCTGGGCCCTGGGAGCAGGAGGCATGCGCGCACCTCGACCGGCTCGTCGCCGCGGGGGCGCCCGATCCCACGGCGGCCAAGGAATTCACGATCGCGTCCGCGGAGCGCTATCGCCGTATCGGGCAGACGGGGCAGGCCCTGTTGAGCGAGCAGCGTCTCGCCCTCGTGACGGGTGACGCCGACGGCGTCCGGGCCGCGGCCGACGAGATCGAGCGTCTCGGGACGCCCGAGGAGCTCGTGCGCTCGCGCTCCCGGCTCGCCTTCGTGACCGGCGACCCCGACGAGTCCGAGCGCCTGCTCGATTCCCTCGCCCCGTACCTGAACCTGCCCGCCATCGGTGAGGCGCGTGTCTCCGTGGCAGCAGCACTGCTCAACCGTCCCGCCGGGGGGCCGGAGGAGCGGGTGGCCGACCTCGACCGCGCGCTCGGCCTGCTCACCTCGGGCGAGCAGCCGGCGATCACCGTCGAGCTGCTGCGGGCGCGTGCCGACGTCCTGCGCTTCCTCGAGCGGACGGACGAGGCGTTCTCCGATCTCGACAAGGCCATCGAGACCGCCCGGACAGCCGGCGCGACCGGCCAGTGGCTCGAGAGTCGCGGCGACCGGGCCGACGCCGTGGCGGGCCGCGAGGGACCGGGCGTGGCCGAGGCGCTCTTCGCCAGGATCGCGGCGGACGCCGAGGCGGCGGGCGCGAACGAGGTGGCCGTGGGGCTGCGGACCGCCCAGTCCGGCTGCCTTGCCGAACTCGACCGTGTCGGCGAGGCCGCCGAGATCGCCGAGCAGGGGCTCGCGCTGCTGGCCGGCGACGACATCCGCACGGCGCTGGCGGCGCTGAGGGCCAGCGAGTGCGCCGATCCGGTCCTCGAGCTCGGCCATGCCCGGGAGCTGGCGGCGCGGGCCGTGAGGGGATTCGCGACCGAACCGGACCACCCGTTCGGCTCCCGCGCCCTGGCGCATCTCGCCGAGTTGCAGTGGCGCTCCGACGACAGCGCCCAGGCGCTCGTCACCTACGACGCCGCCCGTGCGCAGGCCATGGCCACGAATCAGTCGGACGTCGTCGCGGCGATGCATCGCTGGCGGGTGTGGCCGGTGCTGGCGCTCGACGGCCTCGACGCCGCGCTGCGCGAGCTGGACGCCGGCGAGGCGGCCATCTCCGCGCTCGAGTCCCGGGTGCTCACCGACCCCGAGGTGCGGCTGGCCCTCGAGGCCTGGGACGCCGACGCCGAACGGCTGATCCTGAGCACCGTCCGCGCTCGCGTGCTCGGCGCCTCCGACCGACCGAGGGAGGGGCTGGCCGCGCTGGGGGACGCCGAGGCCGCCTTCCGCGCGTCCGGCGATGAGGACAGCGCCGCTCTGGCGCGTGAGCTGCACAACGCCCTGACGGCCGACGCCGCGGCGCAGGACAAGGCGGCGCGCGAGGCTCCGGCGGTGGAGGCCGCAGGCGCCGAGTCCGGGCGGGAGCGGCCCGCGCGCCCGGGCCTGTGGCGGCGCCTGTTCGGCGGGGACAACGGCAGGTAGCCACGCAACCACGTCGGCACCGGCACCCCCGCCGGTCGACAGGATGTCGGCCGACGCACCGTGACCACCGGGAGCGACCACGACTTCGCGTGCACGTTGGCGTCCCAGTCGTATGGTGGGCGCATGACCACGGTGGCGGCCACGGCCGAACGGCTGCGCGAGGATGCACGATCCGGCGCGTTGGACGACCTGTGCCGCGCCCTGGGGATCGACCTTCTGGTGCTGTTCGGCAGCGCACGCCGCACGCCGCATTCCGCCGGCGACGTGGACGTCGCCTACGCGCCGGCGGCGGGGAAGGACCTGGACCATCTGGAGGTGGTCAATGCGCTGGGCGAGCCGCT
>JAKDIK010000290.1 GCA_030450535.1 Propionibacteriaceae bacterium | reverse complement strand
GCCACCGGCATACCCGAGCATCCGGTGCTGGGTCCGCTGGCCAGGGGCAGCGTGGTGTCGATGGTGAGGTGTCCGCCGCGCAGGGGGCCGAAGTTGTGCTCGAGGCGCTGGACGACCGTGGTCAGGTAGTTGCCCCAGTGGCCGGCGGGCAGGGCGGCGTCGGAGCGCAGGTCGATCTCGTCCGGCATGGTCAGGCTGCGCGCGGTCAGGGTGTCACCGGGGGCGTTGCCGGGAGCGTCGGCCACGGTGGCGGTGACGCCCCGGTCGAGCGCCATGACGAGGCAGCGTCCGCCGGCGTAGTCGGTGTGCTTGCCCAGCACCTCGACGCGGCCGGGGGCGAACCACGTCGTCACAGGACGGCCTCCCTGCCGGCCAGGGCGGCGCCGACGCGGGCCACGTCAGCGCGCTCGGACAGATCGAGGACGCCCGCGTCGCTCTCGACGACGGTGAACGGCTCGCCGGCAGCGAGGGCGGCGCGCACGGCGTCCGTCAGCTCATACTCACCCCGCGGCGAGGGCTGGACGGCGGCGGCGTGGTCGAAGATGGCGGGGTCGAAGGCGAAGCAGTTCATGCTGACCCGGGCCGCGCCCATGCGGGCGAGGGTGGCCTCGTCGGGCTTCTCGACGATGCGGACGAGGCGGCCAGCGCGGCTCTCGATGAGGGCGAACGCACGGACGCGCTCGGCGGGGATGTTGCCGTGCTCGACCAGCCCGCGGGGGTCGAAGCCCACGAGCCCGTGGCCCTCGACGGCGCGCAGAGCGCGCAGGGCATCGGTCGGGTAGTAGTTGTCGGAATTCATCAATAGAAAGCGCCGATCGCCGACGGCGGCGGGGGCGGCCACGAGGGCGTCCGCCGTGCCCTGCGGGGGCTGCTGGACGGCGAAGTCGACGGTGGTGCGGGAGCGGGGCAGCTCGTCGTAGTAGCGGCGAATTTCATCGTGCTCGGGTCCGATGACGAGGATGACGTCGGTGATGCCGGCATCGGCGGCGGCACTGATGACGTGGTCGAGGAAGGGGCGTCCCACGTCGATCATGCCCTTCATGCCGCGGTCGGCCATGGTGGACTGCGTGGCGTCGAGTTCGACGCCCGCGGCGTCCTTGCGCATGCGGGTGCCGAGCCCGCGCGCCATGATGACGGCGGTCGTGAGGTCTGTCCGGGCGATATCCACGGGCCCAGCGTACGCGAATTCCGAGGTTTTAGATAGACTCTTACCAAACTCGCCGCGCAGCGTTAGGCTGGGTCCATGATCAACTTCGGCACCGGCGGCTGGCGCGAGATCATCGGCGACGGCTTCACCCGCGCCAATGTTCGCCTCATCACCCAGGCACTCTGCGATCGCATGGCCTCAGAAGGAGTCGGCGGGCGCGGTCTCGTCGTCGGTCACGACCGGCGATTCCTGTCGCTGGAGGCGGCGCACTGGGTGGTGGAGGTGCTGCTGGGCAATGACGTCCCGGTGACGCTGGTCCGCCGGCCCGCGCCCACGCCAATGTTCATGTGGACGGTGCGCAACCTGGACTGCGCGTACGGCATCGCGGTCACCGCGAGCCACAACCCAGCGCTCTACAACGGCATCAAGATCTTCACCGAGGGCGGGCGGGATGCCGAGGTGGCCGTCACCGACGACATCGCGGCGCGGGCGAACGCGCTGGGTGACGCCGACGTGCGGGCGATCGAACCCGAAGAACTTCCGCGGCATCCGCTGCTGACCGTGCAGATGTCGCTCAACTGGTACCTGGACGCGATCATCGACAAGCTCGACATGGAGACGATCCGGCACCGACACCTGCACATCGTGCTCGACCCGATGTTCGGCGTCGCCCAGACGAGTCTGCAGACCGTGCTGATGACCGCGCGCTGCCAGGTGGATGTCATCAACGACCGCCACGACGCCCTCTTCGGAGGCCGCATGCCCTCGCCCACCGCCGCCACGCTGGAGCCCCTGAAGCAGGCCGTGCTCGAGCGCAAGGCCGATCTGGGCATCGCGACGGACGGGGACGCCGACCGGCTCGGCATCATCGACGACACCGGCCAGTTCCTCCACCCGAACCAGATTCTGGTGCTGTTGTATGAGTACCTGCTCACGACGAAGGGCTGGCGCGGGCCCGCCGTCCGCAACATGTCGACGACCCACCTGCTCGACAGGGTGGCGCAGGCCCACGGCGAGGTCTGCCACGAGGTGCCGGTGGGCTTCAAGTGGATCTCGGCGAAGATGGATGAGACGGACGCCGTGATCGGCGGGGAGTCCTCCGGCGGTCTCACGGTGCGGGGCCACATCGCCGGCAAGGACGGCGTCTACGCCGGCAGCCTGCTGGTCGAGATGGTGGCGGCGTCGGGCAAGAAGCTGTCGGAGCTGTATGCCGACATCCTCGCCACCTACGGTCGTCTGGAGATGGTCGAGGCGGCGTACACGTTCGCCGGCGAGCGCAAGGCCGAGCTGCAGCGGCGGGTCTTCGCCGACCACGACCTGCCGGACTTCGGCTACGACGTCGCGCGGGTGGGCTGGGACGACGGCTGCAAGGTGTATTTCGCCAACGACGGCTGGGTGACGATCCGGTTCTCGGGAACCGAACCGGTGCTGCGCGTGTTCTGCGAGATGCCCACCCTCGCGGAGGCCGAACAGGTGGGCGCGCTCTTGGCGAGCCACCTGGGGCTGGGGTGAGGACGGATCCCGACATGACGGGCTCGGATGAGCAGGGGGCCGGGCGCCGGCGTCCGAACATCCTGCTGATCGTCTCGGACGACCACGGGTACGCCGACCGGGGGGCCGGCGTCGCGACGCCGACGCTGGACCGGCTCGCCGCCGAGGGCGTCACGTGCTCGGAGGCGTACGTCAGCGCCCCGATTTGCAGCCCGTCGCGGGCGGGCATGATCACGGGACAGCACCAGGCCCGGTGGGGGGCGCGGTGGTTCGAGTCGTCGACGTTCGCACCCCAGGGCATCCGCACCTTGGCCGAGCACCTGAAGGAGCGCGCCTACGCGACCGGCTATTTCGGCAAGGTGCATTACGGCACCTCGGACGCCCCGGGCAGCCGCTCGTGCCCGCCCCACCACGGTTTCGACGAGTCGTTCTACGGTCTCGCGCACAGCCACGCCGGACGGCTGAACTACCTGCGCCGGGGAAGGGCGGACGCGTCCGCGTACGGCCCGGCTGCGGGCTACATGGGGGTCGGGACGCTGTGGGAGGGCGACGACGAGGTGGCCCCGCCGGGATTCCTCACCGATCTGATCGCCGACCGCGCGCAGCACTTCATCGGCGAGCACGCCGACGAGCCGTGGTTCGCGATGGTGGCGTTCAACGCGGTCCACAACTTCTGCTGGCAGCTGCCGGCCGAGGAGCTCCAGCGGCGCGGTCTGCCGCCCCACGATGACTGGGACGCGGCCGGGCAGCCGTACCTGGAGTGGTACGACGACGCCATCGCGCCCCACCTCGAGCACGGCCGCGAATACTACCTCGCCCAACTGGAGCTCATGGACGCCGCCATCGGACGCCTGCTCGCCACCCTGGCCGAGCGCGGGATCGCCGAGGACACGATCGTGGTGTACCTCACCGACAACGGCGGCTCGCCGTGCAATTTCGGCGACAACACCCCGCTGCGCGGCACGAAGTA
>JAKDIK010000006.1 GCA_030450535.1 Propionibacteriaceae bacterium | reverse complement strand
GTGGGCGTGTTGTTGGGTTTTTGTTTTTATAATTTTTTCTGGGGGGGGTGGGCGGTGTTGGGGGGGGGGGCGTCGCCGCAACGTCACCTGGGACAGCACCGCGGCGGCGCGATCGGGCTCGACGAGGGCGCGCAGCCGGGTGGCGGCGGCCAGCGAGGCGGGGTCGGCCTCCTCGGCAGCGACGGCCAGCACCGGCCGCGCCGCGTCGGACACGAGCCAGCGTGCGACGTCGGGCCTCATGGCGTCATCGAAGGAACTCGGCCGATCGGTGCGGAACGTCGGCGCCGCGCGGGTGCTGAACCTCGCCGGCGACCCGTCACCCGACGACGTGGATGACGATGGCGCCCTCGGCCGACCGGGCGCCCCCGAGCTCCCAGGCGCGGTCGACGAGCCCGGTGAGGGTCGCGGCCGCGCCGTACTTCGTGCGGGTCAGGGTGCGGACGGCGTCCAGTTGGTCGCCGTCAGTGACGATCACGGCACGGCCCTCCAGGACGGGCTCCTCGCGCAGACCGCGTCCGGAGCGGCTCGCGGCCTGGAGGGTCACGACATCGGTGAGCCTGAGGCGCTCGAGCCAGGGGGTGACGTGGGGCGTCCAGAAGCCGACGGTGTCGTTCCCCATCTCCACCACCCACTCATGGGAGGCAGAGGGGGCCCCGGCGGCATCAAAGGTGGTGAGGACGATCCGAGGGGCGTCGGAGATCTTCATCGCGTGGGCGGGTCGATCGCGCGGTTCTTCTCGGCGTCGGGCCCCTCCGGCACCGCGGTGTGCGAGGCAGCGCGGTTGCCGATCTCGGTGGTGCGGCGCGTGTTGACCTCATCGAGCGTCGCCCGGCGGATCTGCCCGGACGTGCGGCTCGGCAGACCGATCGCGAGCCCGATCGCCAGGCCCGTGGCCGCGCCGATGCCGGTGAGCATCGCCGTCGTCATGAACGGATCGGCGATGGGATTGCCCGTGTACCGCTGGGCGGCCCCGATCAGCTCGCGGCTGTCGAGAGCGAAACGGCCGAGCAGCACGGCTGCGGCGACGATGCCGGCGATGCCGACCACGGCGAGGACGACCTTGAGCACCTTCATGGGCGGCACTCTAGTGCCGGTCACGCGCAAACGCGCGCGAACGCCCCCGCGATGGCGCGCCCGACGGCGGAGATCTCGTCGTCACCGGCCGTCAGGGCGGCGACGATCGCGGTCGGATCCTCGCCGTCCAGTTCCTTCCAGCGTCCCACCAGCTCCGGCCCGGCCTCGGGATGGAACTGGACGCCGACGCCCGAGCCGACGCGGAACGCCTGGTTCGGATGGACGACGCTGGACGCCAGCCGCACGGCCCCATCGGGCAGCCGGGTCACCGCGTCGTGGTGGGATTCGGGCACGAGCGACCCGGCACGCACGGCGTCCGAGAGCAGCGGATCCGACGCGGCCGCCTCCGTCCAGGAAAGCCGGGTGGCGCCGGCCTCGCCACCGGCCGGATCGGCCACGGTCACCTCGCCCCCGAGGGCTTCGGCGAGGAGCTGGTGCCCCAGACAGATACCGAGCACCGGCACACCGATCGCCACCGCCTCGGCCATGAGGTCACCGACCTGCGCGAGCCACGGGTGGGCGCTGGTGGCGTGGGCATCCATGCGGCCACCGAGCACGACCAGGCCATCGCCGAGGGCGTCCGCACCCGGCACCCCGCGCTCCGGCACGAGGACGGGCGACAGCAGCGCGCCGGCGGCGGTGAGCCAGCCCTCGAAGCGGTCGAGGGGCACGTCCGGATCGAGCTGGAGGACGGTGAGGTGGGGCATGCCCAGAACCTAGAGCACCCCTGCCGCCCCACGTGGTAGAGTGGGGGCGAACCCGTTGGAGAGGAACCCCATCGTCATGCGCGTCCTGGTCACCGGCGGCGCCGGTTACATCGGCTCCCACACCGTCCTCGCACTGCTCGAGACCGGCCACGACGTGCTGGTCGTGGACGATCTGTCCAACAGCTCAGCCGAGGCGCTGCGTCGCGTCGGCGAACTCGCCGGGCGGGAGCCCGAATTCGTCGAGGCCAACGTCCGCGACGCCGAGGCGCTGGACGCCGCGTTCGCCCGGTTCACCCCGGACGCGGTTATCCACTTCGCCGGCCGGAAGGCCGTGGGCGAGTCGACGCAGATCCCGCTCACCTACTACCGCGAGAACCTCGGCTCGACGCTCACACTGCTCGAGGCCATGTCAGACCACGACTGCCACACGATCGTGTTCAGCTCGTCGGCGACGGTGTACGGCGACCTGTCCGAACCCCCGTTCACCGAGCACTCCCCGACCGGCGCCACGAACCCGTACGGCCGCACCAAGCACATGATCGAACAGATGCTGGCGGACGCGTCGGCCGCCGATCCGAGCCTGCGCGTCGGCGTGCTGCGCTACTTCAACCCGATCGGCGCGCACCCCTCCGGACGCATCGGCGAGGATCCCAAGGGCATCCCCAACAACCTGCTGCCGTTCGTCGCCCAGGTCGCCTCCGGGCGCCGCGAGAAGCAACTGGTCTTCGGCGACGACTACCCCACCGGTGACGGCACCGGCCTGCGCGACTACATCCACGTCGTGGATCTCGCCGCGGGCCACCTCGCCGCCCTGGCGTACCTCATCGACCACGACGGGTACCACGTGTGGAACCTCGGCACGGGGCGTCCGCAGTCGGTGCTCGACATCATCCACGCCTACGAGGCCGCAGCGGGCGTCCAGATCCCGTACGAGATCGTGGCCCGGCGTCCCGGCGACGTCGCCGCGTCCTTCGCGGACGTCACGCTGGCACACGACGAACTGGGCTGGGCGGCCGGCAAGTCCATCGCGGAGGCCTGCGAGGACACCTTCCGCTGGCAGGCGGCCAACCCCAACGGCTTCGCGGACGCCTGACGCGGCAGCCCGCGCCGCCCTCACTCCTCGTCGATCAACAGCTCCGGGTAGACCGGCTGCCACATGGTGTCGAACACCTGCTGGATCGGATCGTCCAGCGGTCGCTCGGCCACTCCGTCGGCCTCGGCGGCCTTCGCCACCGCGATGGCCACCGTCGCAGAGACGCGCCGTAGATCGCGCACGCTCGGCAACAGCGACTGGCCCCGGCGCGTGATGCGCACCAGCGACGCGACGGCTTGGGCCGCAGCGGCGATCATGTGGTCGGTGACCCGCGTCGCCCGGCAGACGCCGACACCCAGCCCGATGCCCGGGAAGACGAACGCATTGTTGGCCTGGGCGACGGTGTAGGTGTCCTCCCCCAGCGTCACCGGGGCGAACGGCGATCCCGTGGCGACGAGGGCCCGGCCGTCGGTCCAGGTGAGCAGATCCAGCGGCGTTGCTTCGGCCAGGATCGTCGGATTCGACAACGGCATGATGATCGGCTGCTCGACCGTGGCCGCCATCTCGCGGATGACGGCCTCCCGGAACGACCCCGGTTGGCCCGACGTGCCGATGAGCACGGTCGGCTGCACGTTGCGGACGACGTCGGCCAGGTAGTACAGCCCGGGGGCGTCGGTCTGCCAGTCGCGGAGCTCGGACGCGTTCCGCGCGTACGGACGCTGGAAGTCGCGGAACCGCTTCGTGGGCTCGTCGGTGATGAGCCCCCGGCTCGACGTGGCCCAGAACCGGGTGCGCGCCTGCTCGGGCGTGAGCCCCTCAGCCACCATCAGGTCGACCAGCAGGTCGGCCACGCCGATGCCCGCCGTGCCCGCACCGTGGATGACCACGCGCTGATCGGAGAGTTTCTCACCCTTCGCGCGGACGCCCGCGATGAAGGCGGCCGCCACGACGGCGGCCGTCCCCTGCACGTCGTCGTTGAACGTGCAGATCCGGTCGCGGTACGTGCTGAGGATGCGATGGGCGTTGTCGGCGCCGAAGTCCTCCCAGTGGATCATCGCGTGCGGGAAGACCTTGGTTGCTGCCTCGACGAAGGACGCGATGAAGGCGTCATAGCGCTCACCCCGGATGCGCGCCTGCCGCAACCCGAGGTAGAGGTCGTCGTTGAGGAGCTGCAGATTATCGGTGCCGACGTCGAGCACGACCGGGATCATGCGATCGGGATCGACGCCGCCCGCGGCCGTGTAGAGGCTCTTCTTGCCCAGACAGATCTGGACCCCGCCGACGCCCTGGTCACCGATACCGAGGATGCCCTCGGAGTCGGTCACGATGAGCATGTCGACATCGTCGGGGTTCCGACCGAAGGCGCGCAGCGCGTCCTCGATGCGCTCGGGCGCCTCGATGGAGCAGAACACGCCACTGATCTGCTGGTACCAGAGGCTGAACTCCTGGATCGCGTCGCCGATGGTGGGCGTGTAGACGATGGGCATCATCTCGTCGAGGTGCTCGCCGAGCAGGCGGTAGAACAGCACGGTGTTCCGATCGCGCAGCCCTTGAAGGTAGGAGAACTTCTCCAGCGGGTGGTGGGCCCGCAGGAAGCGCGTGTAGGCGCGATGCAGCTGGGCCTCCAGCGGCGTCACCCGCTCCGGCAGAAGCCCTTGCAGACCCAACAGCTCGCGCTGCGCATGCGTGAAGGCGGTGCCGCGGTTGAGGCGCGGCACCCTCAGCACGGCGCTGCCGCGCGTCTTCACGCGGATCAGCGAGCCATGGTTGCCGGGCAGGATCTCATAGGGGCTCTCGGGCATGGCGGCAGCCTAGTGGTCGACCGTGCCGTCACGGGAGCTGCGCCACTGAACCGGGCGCGCAGGAATCGCTCGGCGGGGCGGTGACCACCAGAAGCGCGGCTCCCCGGAGCCGCTGCGACGTTTCACCCCAGCCTCAGCCCAGGGAGGCGAGCCCCGCCAGCAGCGCAACGCAGACGCCCGCGGCGATGATCGGGATTGCCCCGAGAGCGATGAAGATGCCCGCCCCGGTCCGGCGCGTGCTGGGGCGCGCGACGAGCCACGCCGCGAGGACGACCACCCCCACCATCAGGGCGATCCACAGGATGCCACCGAAAGTGCTCAGATCCGGATTGGTGGACGCCGTCGTCACCGCGAACGACACCATCGACGGCAGCACCCACAGCACCAGCCCGAGCAGGAAGCCCAACACGTACGATCCGCCCGACGGCACGGGAACGCCCGGCGGCGGGCCGGGCCACGGCGGCGCACCCTGCCCCGGTGGCGGCGGTGGCCCGGTTGGCGGCGGTGGCGGCGATGTCGGCGGTGGCGGCGGCCCAGCCATCGCGCCACCCGGGCCGGGCGGCGCGGCGAATTCAGGACCCGGCGTGGGCTCCGGTGTGGGCCGGTCCGGCTCGGTGTCGGTCATGTCACCACCTCCTGTGCGGGCAGATCCCGCCGTCGGGGCGCGCGCGCCTCGCGGACAACGCGCACCATCCTCATCACCAGCAGCGGCAGCAGCACCAGGCAGAACAACTGCGGCCCGCTCAACCCCAGCCAGAACGTGTCATTGCCCCGCACGAACTCCACGGCGAAGCGGAACAGGGCGTAGGCGGCCACGTAGCTGACGAACAGATCCCCGGGCCGGGCCAGGCGTCCGCGCAGCCGCCACAACACGGCGAAGGCCACGGCGTGGAACGCCGCCTCGTACAGCAGCGAGGGATGCAACGGGACCCCGGCCGGGACGCCGTACGCGGCGGCCAGGGCGTCCGGGACGGTCATGCCCCAGGCACCCCCGGTGGGCGTTCCGGGCAGTTCGGTCAGGGCGCAGCCAAGGCGTCCGATCGCCATCGCGAGGGCGACCGCGGGGGCGAACAGGTCGCCCGTCGAGGGGCGGTAGCCCGTGAGTCGCTTGCCCAGATGGACGCCGGCCCACGCCCCCAGCAGCCCCGAGAGCACCGAGCGGTTGCCCTCGTCCCACCAGTCCCACAGGGACGTACCCGGATCCGACAGCCACGTGCCCACCCGCGCACCGATCGCGCCGAAGGCCAAGGCGCAGCCGACGATGGCCCACAACCGGTCGTCATCGATGCCGCGACGCCGCTTCTCGGCGGCGAACACCACCCCGGCGGCGACCAACCCCAGCGCCACGAACAGACCGTGGACGGCGGCGTTGCCGGGGAACGGGAGCTCGATCACGGCAGCCCCCACCAACCCGGCCCCGGCACGCCCAGCCAACCCAGCACCGTCACCACGACACCCACCAGCCCCGCGACGGCCAGGACGCCCAGGTAGGCCAGCACGAGGCGGGTGTCACGCAGGTAGCAGCGCGACCGGGTCAGGCCCGCGCGACGGGCCCGCCAGTAGCCGGCGAAACCGACGGACGCGAACACCAGCAGCGCCAGCGGGCCGAACACCCAGCCGAGCAGCGCAATGGTGGCAAAGATGCACAGCTTCAGCGGGTCGAAGGTGGCCGGGCCCTGCGGCCCGGCGACCGTCTGGTCCGGCGGGTGAGCGGCGAGGAACGCTGACGGCGGCGGTCCCGCGGCGAACCGGCGGGCGGAGGCGGCGCCGGACGTGTGTTCTCCCTGCTGCTCGCGCGGCTCAACCATGGCTCGCCTCGCCCCCGCGGCGTAGGGTTACTGCGCCCACGGCCGCCGGCCCAAGGTCGAGACCCGCCGAAAACCCGAGGCGCTGGCGTCCGAGTTCGGGCCAGGCCTGCACCGCGCAGAACGGCGCGCACTGGTGCACGTCGTCGGCACCGGCGTCACGCCGCCGGGTGCCGACGTGGACGCAGCACTGGGTGAGCCGCTCCTCGAGCATCGTGTGGACGTCCATGAAGGGCTTGACGGTGATCCGCTTGACGCGCTCGGCGAGCAGGCGGCGCAGCCGGTCCTCGCCGCCCGGCAGCTTGCCGGCCGCCAACGTCGCCAGCGTGCTGATGCCGAGATCGCACGCGGTGCACACGTTGCGCCAGAGCTCGTGGGTGCGCGGATGAACCAGGGCGGCCTGCTCGCTCATGAGGTCGAGCAGCGACGTCTGCATGATGCGGCGCAGGGAGGCGGGCAGCTCGGAGTCGGCGACGCGGTTGGCGATGAGATCGGGGTCGAGCGCCAGCCACTCGGCGAGGCGATCGTGGCCGATGATGCCCACCAGGGAGCGCCAGGCGCCGTCGTCGCCGCGCAGCAGGTAGCCGACCGACGCGCAGTGCGGGTGCGAGCAGGGCAGGCCGATCAGATCGTGCCACGTGACGACTCCCCCGGTCTGCGGGCCCAGGCGGTCGAGGACGCCGCCGTGGGTGATGCGGTCGTCCGGGTCGAGGCCGGGGTTGCGCCCCGAACCGAACACCGGCTGCAGGGCCACCCCGCCCACGAACGGCGTGTTGAGCGCCCGCAGCACGGTGGCCCCGATCTCGTTGTCGTTGACGCCCTTCGTGATCGTCATCACGAGCGTGGTGAAGACGCCGGCGTCCGAGAGTCGCGCGATCGCGGCGTCCTTGTGGCGCGTCAGGTCGCCCCCGCGCAGGGCGACGGACGCGCCGGCGTCCGGCCCGTCGTACTGCAGGTACACCTCGACGCGGGTGCGGTGCTCGCGCAGGGCGGCGAGGACGGCGTCGTAGTGGGCGATGAGCAGGCCGTTGGTGTTGACCATGATCCGCACGATGGGGCGGGTGACGAGGGCGTCCAGCAGATCGGCGAACTGCGGGTGCAGTGTCGGCTCTCCCCCCGAGAGCATGAGGACGTCGAGGCGGTCACCCTCGCGGGCGAGCCGCGCGTCGACGTTGGCGAGGATGTCGTCCACGGACGCCACGCCCTTCAGCGTCGGACCCGACGCGGTGAAGCACGTCGGGCAGCGCAGGTTGCAGTGCTCGATCACGTCGGTCAGCAGAATGCACGTGTGCTGGGTCTGCGTCGGGGGCAGACCGTAGGCATACGCGTCCGGGAGCGGCCGGAAGTTCGCCGGATCATCCGGCACGTGGCTCTTGGTGGGCGCCTGCCAGCGTTCGAGGTAGCGGACGATGTGCGGCTGCTCGTCGTACAGGGTGCGTACGAGTCCGTGCGACGGGCAGCCGCGCTGGAGCCAGAGGCGTCCGCCCTCCTCCACGAGCGCCCCGGAGAGCCGGCGGGCGGCCGCCAGCGACGGGTTCTCGGCATGACAGTGCGGGCACCACGCGGTGACGTAACGGTGGACGCGATCGCCCCGCAGGGGGCGGCCGGGGCCCAGGGGTGCGCGCATGGGTGCCTCCTTGCCGGTTGCGGCTCACCCTAGCGGGCAGGGGCGGGTTGGCCGTCCCCGGCAGGGGGAGTCCCGTCGAGGTTCGTCCGCCGAGCGCATAGGCTGGCCAACCATGGCCCGACACCGCATCTTCGACACCAGTTTCGCGAGCATCCACCCGCACTACGTCACCAAGGCGGAGAAGAAGGGACGCGGCCGGGCCGAGGTGGACGAGGTCATTGGCTGGCTCACCGGCTACGACAGCGCGGGCCTGGTCCGGGCCATGGATGACGGCGTCAGTCTCGAGAGATTTTTCGCGGACGCCCCGGCGATGAACCCGAACGCCTCGTTGATCACCGGCGTCATCTGCGGGCACCGGGTTGAGGAGATCTCCGATCCCCTGATGCAGCAGATCCGTTGGATGGACAAGCTTGTCGACGAGGTCGCCCGGGGCAAGAAGATGACGTCCATCCTGCGGGGGTCGTGATCGCTATATGAGCCGGTGCCATCGCCAGGGATCACGGGACGGTTGCGGACGTTCAAGCGTTTCGCGCGCAAGCGCTTCTCGGACGCCGAATTCACGGTGCTCGAACTCGGCGGGCAGGTCCGCTCCCACCACTTCCGACGGGCGCTGCTGCGGCGCTTCGGTGCCACCGTCGACCCGACGTCCGCCGTCTACCACGGGGCGCAGGTCCGGCGCGCGGCGGCGCTGACGATCGGTGCGCACTCCTCCATCGGCGAGGACGCGATTCTGGACGCCCGCGGCGGCCTCACGATCGGCCGCTGCGTGAACTTCTCCTCCGGCGTGCACGTGTGGACGGCTCAGCACGACTGGCGGGCGCCCGGGTTCGACTACGTGACCGACCCGGTCCGGATCGACGATTACGTCTGGGTCGGCCCGCGCGTGACGATCCTGCCCGGGGCCCACTTGGGCGAGGGTTGCGTGGTGGCCGCCAATGCGGTCGTCCGCGGCACGGTCGAGCCGTACACGCTCGTGGGCGGCATCCCTGCACAGAAGCTCGGCGAGCGCCCGCGCGGCCTCGACTACATCCCCGCCGGGCCGGGCCGCCTGACGTGGTGGTGGTGACATGCGCGTCCTGAACCTCTGGGCCGAGGACACCACGGCCAACCTTGGCGTCCACGTCCTCGCCGAGGGCACGTCGGCGCTCGTGCGCAGCGCCCACCCGGACGCCGAGGTCGTCTGTCAGTCCTACGGGCACGGCCCCGCCCCGGCGAACATCGGCGTGCCCCGCACGCTGCTCCGCGAGCGGGCCACCGACCGGCGCGGCCTGCGGAGTTGGGTGCGCTCCTTCGACTACGTCGTCGACACCCGTGCCGGCGACTCCTTCGCGGACATCTACGGCATTCAGCGATTGTTCGCGATGAGCGCGATGGCCGAGTTCGTGCGTTCGTGCGGCGTGCCGCTCGTCATGGGTCCGCAGACCATCGGCCCCTTCGACAGCCCGCGCGGCCGGGCCATCGGGCGCTGGTCGCTGCACCGCGCCACCCGAGTCATGGCCCGTGATCCGTTGTCGGCGGACGCGGCCCGCGCCCTCGGCCGGCCGGCCGACGTTCTGACCACCGACGTGGTCTTCGCCCTCGACGTGCCCGAGGCCTCCGCCGAGCGGGACGTCCTGTTCAACGTGTCCGGCCTTCTGTGGAACAGCGACAGTCACGGGCCGGCGTCCGCGTACCAAGGGCTCGTGCGCGGGCTGCTCGCCGATCTGGCCGCCCGTGGCCGGAGCGTGACGCTGCTCTCGCACGTGCTCGACACCGACGACACCGCCGACAGCGACGGTGCCGTCGTCCGGGTCCTCGGGGACGAACTCGGCTTGGACCACCTCGTGCCCACCAGCCTCACCGACGTGCGCGCCGCCATGCGTGGCGCCCGGCTCGTGCTCGGCTCACGCATGCACGCCTGCCTCAACGCCCTGTCGGTGGGGACGCCAGCGCTCCCGCTCGCCTACTCTCGCAAGTTCGCACCGCTGCTGTCCGCGGTCGGGTGGCCGCACGTGGTGTCGCTCGCGGACGCCGACGCGCGGACGACGGTGCAGGACCTCCTGGACCGCCAGGACGAGCTCACCGGGCGAGTCGCGACCGTCCGGGAGACCGCCAGACCCATGCTGGACGCCGCCCGCGACTGCCTCCGCTCGGTCGCGGGCTGAGGCCGCTGCCGCCCGGTCGTCACGGGAGTGGGGCCCACGAAGCCCTACAGTCCTGCCCGCTCCCGGCTGGCCCGCTCCTGGGCACGGAACTGGGCGAAGCGAGGCAGGAACTTGTCCCAGTCGATGGCGTGGCCGTCGATCTCGGGTCCGTCGATGCACGCGTGCTTGCGCACGAGCTGCCCCTCTTCAACCACCGGCACCATGCAGGCGCCGCACATGCCGGTGGCGTCCACCATGATCGAGTTGAGACTCGCCACCGTCGGCACGCCGTAGCCCCGGGTCAGGGCGCAGACCGACTCCATCATCCGGGGTGGGCCGATGGTGACGACCTCGGCCACGCGGCGGGTCGAGGTGCCCGCAGCGTCGGCGTCCAGCATCTCCCGCAGCGGACCGGTGACCAGCCCGGGGATGCCGAACGTGCCGTCGTCCGAGGTGAACACGATCTCGACCAGGTCGCCGTAGGTCGCCCGGAGCGTCTGCAGCCGCGCGGCCTCGCCGTTCCAGAACAGCAGGCTCTCGGAGCGGAACCCAACGATCAGCGTCACGTGGTTGCCGAGCTCCAGGTGCGCCCGGGCGATCGGGTACACCGGCGGCAGGCCGACGCCACCCGCGGTGAACACGACGGTCTCGTCGGCGGCGACCCGCTGCAGCCGGCTCGGCATCCCGAGCGGGCCGGCGATGCCCGCGTAGGTCTGGCCGACGCTCATCTGGTTCATCTTCAGGGTGGAGGTGCCCATCCCCTGGATCACCAGCGTGATCGTCCCGGCCTCGGCGTCCCAGTCGGCCAACGTCAACGGGATCAGCTCCCCGTCCGGCCAACCCAGCACCCGGACGAACTGCCCCGCCTGCGCCTGCGCGGCAATCACCGGCGCATGGACCTCGAACTCGACGATGCCGGGCGCCAGCGGCGTCTTGGCCACGATGCGTGGCGGAGAGGAGGCGGCGTTGGTGTAGCGCTTGGCGCGGCCCACCCGCTCGCGCACCTCGCTCGCCGGCATGGCGGACGCCAGCCGTGCCATCGCCCGGGCCGCGGCCTGGCCGTCCCCGGCCGCCCGGATCGCGGTGGAGCCGCCACGCGCGGCGTCCCCGCCGGAGTGGACGCCGGCGATGGAGGTCTCCTGCGAACCCTCGTTCACCTTGATCGCGCCGCGCACGGTGACCCCGAGGTCCGGCTGGCTGTCGCGAATGATGGGGTTGGACGTTTTGCCGAGCGCCATGATGACCAGATCGGCGGGCAGGGTCTCCTGCGCGCCGGTGCGCACTGGGGAGCGGCGACCCGAGGCGTCCGGCTCGCCGAGCTCCATGACGTCGCACACCGCCGCCCGCACCCAGTGGCCCTCCGTGCCGACGAATTCCGCCGGGGCGCGCAGCGGCGCCAGCTGCACGCCCTCCTCCAGCGCGTGGTGCAACTCCTCGACGCGGCACGGCATCGCGTCGCGCGTGCGCCGGTAGACGATGGTGACGCGTCCGCCGAGGCGCAACGCCGTGCGGGCGGCGTCCATGGCGGTGTTGCCGCCACCGATGACGAGCACCTTGCGGCCGGACACGTCGGGCAGCGGCGTCTCGTATTCCGGCGATCGGGCCCGCATCAGATTCACGCGCGTGAGGAATTCATTGGCGCTCATGACGGCGAGCAGGTGTTCCCCGGGCACGCTCATGAACTGCGGCAGTCCGGCCCCCGTGCCGACGAAGACCTGCGCGAACCCGGCCGCCTTGAGGTCGTCCAGGCTCGCTGTCTTGCCGACCACGAAGTTCGTGACGAAGCGGCCCCCGAGCAGCTTGATCTTGCCGACCACGTCGTCGATGAGCTCATTCGGCAGCCGAAACTCCGGGATGCCGTAGCGCAGCACTCCGCCCAGCTCGTGGAACGCCTCGAACACCGTGACGGGGAACCCGTCCGCGGCGAGCAGGAACGCGTTGATCAGGCCGGAGGGCCCCGAGCCGATGATCGCGATGGGCGGCTTCGCGGCGCTCGCCCACGGGTCCGGACGGCCCCCGTAGCGCCGCGCGATCTCGTCGGGGGCGACCCGCTTCTCGCGCTGCGGCAGGAACCACTCGAGCTGCCCGATCTCGATCGGACGCTGCTGGTGCGCACACACCCCTTGGCACTGCAGCTCTTGGGGACACACCCGACCGGTGACGTCGGGCAGCGGGTTGCAGGACTCCAGCAGGGTGAGCGCCTCGGCGAATTTGCCCTCGCCGAGCAGGTCGAGCAGCGCCGGAATGTGGATCTGCACCGGGCAGCCGCCCTTGCGCGTCCCCTCGCGGCCGGTGCCGTGCAGCAGTTCGCCCAGCTCGCAGGGGTTGTCGGCGCACTGCTTGTCGCGCAGCGCCTCGAGCCACACGAACAGGTCCACCTCGCGCTGGCTGTAGCCGTCGGCCAGGTAGCCGAGATAGCCGGTGTTGACCAGGTTGAAGTCGCGGGCACGCTCGGCGGCGGGCCGCACGCGCGGGCGGACGTTGTTGCCGGCGGGCCAGTTCTGGCTCAACCCGGCGAACATCGGGTAGCGGTCGGCCAGGTGGGCGTCCAGCCCTGCGATGAATTTACGCTTGAGCCGGAGGGGCGCACCCCACAGGAATCTCATGACCACCGCGCTGGCGTCGTCGTCACGAAGCAGCACGTCCCACAGCTGCCGCACGAAGTCGCGCTCGAGCCGCTCGGCGGCGAATCCGGCGGCCACCTGCTCGACGCCGTCGCGCAGGAACAGGTCACGGAACTGGTCCGGGTTCGTCGCGAGCTGGCGCTGCAGCACGGCCATCTGGGCCTGGAACGCGCTCACGCTGGGGTCGGACGCCAGCGCCGCGAGCTGGTCGCGGGAGGCGTCCAGGCTGGCCCGGGCCGCGAGATACGCCTCGACCGCCGGCCTCGCCACCTCGTATCCCGTACTCATCGGATGATCTCGGAGTCGCAGTTGTCGACGACCTTGCGGATGCGCGCCAGATTCTCAGGCGTCAGCGCCAGCTGCTCCAGCGCGCCCGGGATCATCCGCGCCACCCGGCTCGTTACCCCGCCCACGATCACGTCCTCGGTCTCGAAGAGTTCGGGCATCTCCTGGTAGCAGGTCTTGCAGTCGCTGCACAGCGTCCGGTCGGCCTCGAGCAGTTGGACGACCTCGGCGTGCTGCGGCGAGGCGGACGCCGGCGCCGCGGCTGTTGCCTCGCCCGCCGGGGCCGCCGCACCGGCCCGCACCGCCGGCAGCGCGCCCGCCGCCGGCGTCCAGCCACCCGAGGGCACCGGCGCACTCAGGCCCGCGGCGGCGAGCTCGCTCAGCGCACGGGCGATGTCGTCGATCGACGACTCCCGCTGCGCCGTCGCCTCGTCGAACTTCGCCTGCAGGTCGGCCAGCGCCCGGGCGTGCTCGGAGCGCAGGTCGGCGTCCGCCTGACCCGCGAGGTACTGCAGGAGCTGCCAGTGACGGGCGCGATCCTCGACCAGGGCCACGATGGCGTCCGCGCACACGATCCTGGTCAGGCGCAGATCGGCGTCCGTGGTGTACACGAACGGGACGCGGCCCTCGCGATCGTCGGCGTCGAGGTCGACGTACTCGTCGATGACCAACCCCGCCGCCTCCTCGTCGGCGCGCAGCGGCCGGAACTGACGCGCGAACCGCACCTCGCCGAGCGCGAAGTCGGCGGGGGTCAGCGCGGTCGACAGGTGCCGCATCGAGCCATCGGCGTCCACGTGGCTGAGCTTGTGGGTGGCCCACAGGCTGCCGACGTCGGGGTTGCCGTCGATGCTGAACCGCTCGAAGACGGTCTCGCCGCCCCGCGGGTCGTGGACGAACAGGGGCGCCATGCGCGAACGCACCGCGAGCCGCCCACGGTTGGCAGCCTGCTCGTCGGCGATGCCATGCTCACCCTGACAGGGCGTGTAGACGTCCAGCAGCGCGGCACCGTCGGCGTAATTGAGGAATTCGACGGTGTTCTTCAGGAAGTGCGCCTGCATGGCGGTCGCGGTCTGCACCACGAACACGCTCGGGTGGAAGCTCGCGAGCAGGCCGAGCTCCTTTCGGGCCTCGGTCTTGCCGCGATGGGCGGTACCGGCCCGGGCGAGATCGGAATCCTGACCGATGTAGCTCGACGTGGACGCCTGCCCGCCCGTGTTGCTGTACACGCCGGTGTTGAGCACCAGCGCCTTGATGGGGGTGCCCGAGGTGAGCACGCGCGACAGCGCGCCGAAGCCGATGTCGTAGCTCGCCCCATCCCCGCCAATCGTCAGGAACGTGGGGAGCAGCTCCATCTCGGCGGGGGTGAAGTCCTGCCACCCCAGCATGGCCAACGCCCGGTCATCGCGGCCGGCGCGGTAGGCACCCGCCAGTTCCAGCCGGGCGGTGCGCAGCGCGCGAACGGCGTCCAACGCCTGGGCGGCGACCCCTTCGAACAGACCCTTGGCCAGGGGTTGCGCGTCCTGGAAGAGGCTGTTCACCCACGGGTCGTTGTACGGGTTGTAGGGCATCGTCGAGGCGTACACCGACGAGCAACCCGTGGCGTTCGCGATCACCGTCGCGGCCGGACCCTCGCCCGTCGGCCCACCCTCGAGCAGGTACACCTGCCGCTCCAGCCCGGCGATGGCCCCGTCGAGACGGGCCAGCCGCGCCGGCTCGGCGACGTCCTCACGCAGGGCGACGAGCCGGTCGAGCAGCTCGGACGCCTCGGCCAACTGGGCACGGGTGCGCTGCTCCCCGAGCGCGTGGCTGGACGCGATCACCAGCCGGATCGCCGTCACCTCACCGCAGCCGCGGCACCCGCCGTGGCCACCGGTCGAGGCGTAGTAGTTGTCGCGGTCCAGCAGCATGCGCTTGAGGTCGCCCCCCTCGCCCAGCGCAGCCGCGTGGAAGCGTTCGGGGGTGTTGGGCGTCTCGGCGAGGAACGCGAAGCGATCCTCCAGCACGCCCCGGACGCCGGCGTCCTGCTCGGTCGCGACGAGCGCATGCGGCCCGCAGATCTCGACGCACTCCAAGCAGCCGGTGCACTTCCACGGGTCGACGGTCGCGGCGAAGAGACCGCCCGAGCCGGGATCCTTCTTCTCCAGGGCGTCGAAGAACGCGCGCGTCCGGGCGACCGGATAGCTGCGCAGGTGATCGGCCAGCGCCGCGAGCGCGCCCGCGTTCTCGGCGCCCACGACGGACGCCCCCGCCTCGGCGACGATGTCCGCGAACTGACGGTCGTCCTTCTTCGCACCCAGGTACGAGGCGCGGACGGCCGCGGCCAGCGCCGGCACGACGTCGTGCAGCGCGGAGCGCGCGGCGGCCTCCAGCGCCGTGCCGCGGACGCCGGTGTGGAGCAGGTCGTCCAGCTCGAAGGCGGCGTTCGGGATCGCGGCGTCCGGGCAGACCAGGGCGCACTCCATGCAGCCGGTGCACAACTCGGGCACGAAGATCGGCACCTGGCGCCGGAAGAGGCCCTTGTCCTTGGTGGCGGCCGTGCCGGGCGGCACGAACAGCCCCGCGCCGGGCAGCACCGGCGCCTCGGCGATGGTGCCGTCGCGGAAGTGGCGTCCGGTCATGAGGTCGTAGTAGCTGTAGTCGAACAGGCCGGACGCCGACGCGCACGTCGCACCGCAATCGGCCATCTGGGCCGACAGGGCGACGGTGCGCAGCGGGAGCGGCGCGGCCAGGTCGCTGATCTCGGCGAGGGCGGGGCTGTCGTAGTCGACGGTCACGACGGCGTCGGCACCATCGAGCACGCACGCCATGTTGGCCTCGACGATCTGCTCGCCCTTGGCGCCCCACTTCTTGGCGATCTGGGCGCGCACCTTGGCCATGATCTCGTCGCGGGGAGCGCCGGCGGCGATCTTGTCGACGTGGGCGACGACGGCGCCCACGAACGCGATGCCCATCATGCGCGTCTGGAGGGCGTGATCGGGGGCGTGGTTCGCTGCGACGGCGAAGGCGTCGATGACGTGGAAGCGGATGCGCTTGTCCCGAATCGTCCGGCGCGCCCGGGTGGGCAGCTCGCGCCACACCTGCTCGGGGCTGAGGCTGGATTGCAGGATGAAGGTGCCCCCCTCGGCCAGGCCCTTGAGCGGATCGGCGTGGCTGAACACCTTGTGATCGGGGCTGATGACGACCTCGACGTCCTCCAACTCGGCGTTGGTGACGAGCACGGGCTCGGGGCTGAGGGTGATGTAGTAGTTGGTCGCCGCACCGGACTTCTCCGAGCCGTACTTGGGGGCGGCCTTGGAGTACATCTCGAGCACGCCGGCGAGGATGTCGGTGAGCAGCTTGCCGGTCGCGATCGTGCCGTAGCCCCCGACGGAGTGGAAGCGCAGGCGCAGGGCGGCGTCCGGTAGGAGCCTCGGGTTGGGTTCGGTCTCGAGCGCCATCTGCTCGGTGAGGGGGTAGGCAGCGCGGAGCTGGTCCTGCAGGACCTTCAGTTCGGGGTCGGGATCGGGATCGAAGAACTGCGTGCCGAGGTAGATCAGCGGGGGTACCGACTGGTCCTCGAGGGCCTTGAAGGCGGCGACGAGGTGGCGGGGCTGCAGGTCGTGCCCGCCGAGGCCGAAGATGGCGCTGGAGAGGTCGGGGACGGGGTGCCGCATGGCCGGGATGCCCTCGTGGCGCACCTTCTCGATGTTGTCCTGGCCCTTGTAGACCGCGGCGGTGACGAGCTGGGTGAGGGCCATCTGGTCGGAGCGCTCCAACACGAGGACGGCCTTCTTGCCGTCGAGGGCCGCCACGAGCTCGGCCTCGGGGAAGGGCTGCAGGCACTTCACCGAGACGAGGCCGGCCTTGATGCCCAGGGCTCGGACGACGGGAAGGACGGCGCGCACGTCGTCGGAGACGGAGCCGAGGGCGACCATGACGACGTCGGCGTCGTCGCAGTCGTAGGTCATGATCGGGGCGTAGGCGCGGCCGGTGAGCACGGCGTACTCGGCCATGGCGCGCCGGACGAGCCCGGGGACGTCGGCGGCGAAGTGGGTGCGGTGGTCGACGGAGCCGGCCTGGAAATCGGGCTGGTTCTGCACCGGGCCGGTGAGGCCGGGGTTGTGCGGGTCGACCAGGGACGGCACGAGCTGGCGGGTGCCCTTGGCGGCGGCTTGCCGCCACTGGCGTCCCCAGGCCGCGTGCAGGTCGGCGGGCAGCCAGCGCAGGGTGGCCCGGACGCCGTCGCCCGCGGCGTCGGCTTCGATGGCCTCGGCGTGGGCCTCGAGGTGCTCGCGGAGCGCGGCGAGGTGGGCGGGGTCGAGGTCGCGCGCACGGCGTCCGAGCCAGGCACCGAGCTGGGCGACGCGCCCCTTGGCGCCGAACAGGATCCGCTGGGCGACGGTGGGGCACTCGATGCGTCCGGCGGGATCGCCGAGGTAGTAGCGCAGCAGGTCGGGCTCGGGCAGGAACGCCTCGGACATCATGTGCGACGTGGAGAAGCCGTCCATGGCGTTGGCGACGGGAATGAGGCTGAGCGCGGAGACGCGGTAGGAGATCGCGGCGAGATCGGCCGCCTCCTGGGGGTTGGCGCCGAACAGCACGGTGTAGCCGGACGGCAGGAGGGCATAGACGTCGTCGTGACCGGCCATGACGTTGAGGGAGTGCTTGCTCACGACGCGCGCCGCGACCTGCAGGACGAAGCCGCCCACCTTCTTGCCGACGGTGACGAAGTGGGACTCCATCGCGTAGAGGATGCCCTGGCTGGAGGACGCGTTGGAGACGAACTGGCCGCCCGTGAGCGCCGCGCCGAGCGCGCCCGACTGCGCCGAGTGCTCCCCCTCCGGCTCAAAGAAGAACGGGTGTCGGCCGAACACGTTGACCCCGCCGGCAGCGCGGGCCGCCTCGAACAACTCAGCGATCTCGGTGGACGGGGTGATCGGATAGCCGATGACGCCGCCGCACACGTGGCGCATCACGTGCGCCACCGCGCCGTTGCCGTGGACGACCGACCGGATGCCGGGGTATTGCACTTCGCTCATGGGCTCATCCCTTGCTCAAGCACCGCTGCTCTACTACCGGTCATAGTACGAGCGTGGCGCGTCGATGGCGAGGGCGTCTTGGGGGGTGACCCGGGGCCCGTCGTCCACAGGCGCCCACGAGGTGGGTCTGTCGTCCACAGCCAGGCAGATTGCGTGACGGATTTCGGGGGTCGAGGGCGAATGTGAGGTCATGACCTTCGCGTTCCCCCGACTGACCCACCCGTTGGGGCTCGCCACCACCGCCCAGTTGCGCGAGGCGGGCGCCACCGACCGTGTGCTCGACCGGCTCGGGCTGCGCGGACACCGGGTGTTGCGCGGCGTCTACGCCCCGCAGCCGGGTCCGTTCGGGCCCGAAGTGCGGCTCGCGGCCGCTGCGCTGTGGGCGGGCCGGGACGCGGTGCTCACCGGAGCAACCGCACTGCAGTGGCACGGTCTGGAGCTGCCGCGTCCGATGGCGTTGCGGCGGTTCCTGGTGCCCGTCTCCCGGCGCAGCAAACGCCGCGCGTCCGGCGTCGTGACGCACCGCACCCGCAGGCTGCCGCGGAGCGTGCTCCGCAACGGCATACCCATCGCCCCGGTCGAACGCAGCCTCGTGGACGCCCTGCGCTACCGCGAGCTGACCGATCGCGAGCTGCGGGGACTCACCCTCGTCGTGCTCCAACGCCGCATGACGACGGCGGATCGGCTCGCTGCCGAGTTGGAGGCCACCCGCGGCCCCGGACGCAGCGGAATCCTCGACGCCGTCTGGGCGTTCCGCAACGGCGCCTGGTCGCCACCCGAGGCCCAGCTGGCAGAGGGCGTCCGGTCGCGACGCGATCTGCCCGTGATGCGCTCCAACCCGCGCTTGGAAACAACGGACGGGGAGCCTGTGGGGACGCCGGACGGCTGGTTCCGCGACGAGGGCGTCGTGGTGCAGGTGCACTCGCGCACCTACCATGACGGGCTGGACGCCGAGGGCAACGATTGCTGGGCGGCGACGGTCGAGAGCGACCACATCTACCAACGCCATGACCTGGTCGTGGTGACGGTGACTCCCGAGATGCTGGCCCACGCGCGGGACACGTTCCTCGACACATTGGCCACGATTCTTCGCAACCGCGCCGGACAGGCGCCGTCCGGGATCCGCGAGGCCCGCTGATCACCCACCGTGCGACGTTCTCGTGCGACGTTTGCCACCGCTGGAGGTGGCAAGAGTCGCACCAGAACGCCGCACAGTCCTCGGGAGCGATCAGGCGGGCTGGATGCTGACCGACCAGCCGGCGGGATGGCCGTCCACATACGGCATCACGCCGTGGAACTGCCCGATGGCCGGATCGAACACGTGCGGGAGCCAGAACGGGTCCCCCTCCCACAGCGGCAGCCCGGCGAGCTCGTCGCGGCGGATCCAGTGCAGGGTGCCCTCGGCGTTGGCGTCCGGCGGGGTCCCCTCAAAGCCGTCCACGACGAAGACGAAACCGAACCAGTCCTCGCCGCCAGGACCGAAGCCCGGCCAGCTGATCGTGCCGCGCAGGTGCCAGGACGTCACCTCGAGGGACGCCTCCTCGTGCAGCTCGCGGCGCATGCCGGCGACGACATCCTCGCCGGCCTCGAGCTTCCCACCGAGTCCGTTGAACTTGCCGAGCGCGACGTCGTCGGAGCGGAACGTGCGGTGCACCATGAGCACCTCGTCACCGCGCACCACGTAGGCCAGCGTCGCCAGGATCGGCGTGTAGGGCATGTCACTCTCTCCTCAATGCAGTCGACGGCGGTTCGGGGACGGGCACCATGTTCTCCCCCAGGCGCTCGGCGCGGGTCGGCACCTGGGCCAGCAGGATCCCCGCCATCATCAGCGCCCCTCCGGCGTACCCCGCCGGCGTGAACCTCTCCCCCAACAGCAACGCCCCACCGACGGCGCCCCACAGCGCCTCCAACGACATGATCATCGCCGCGATGGACGCCCGCGCATGGCGCTGTCCCAGCGCTTGGAGCGTGAACGCGACCCCGGTCGAGAAGACACCCGCGAACAGGACCGCTCCCAGCGCCGGCACCAGGCCGGCGAACGGGTCCGGCCCCGCCGCCAGCGCGATCGTCGTCGACACCACGGCCATGACGAGGAACTGCATCACCGACAGCCGGATGGGGTCGACGAGGCGCGCGTAGCGTCCGACGCCCAGAATCTGCGCCGCCCAGAAGAGGGTGCCGATGAGCACGAGGAGGTCGCCCGGGCCGATGGCGCCACCCGTCCAGGTCAGCAGGAAGAGCCCCGGGACGGCCAGCGCCACCCCGAGCCACGTGAACCCGGTGGGCCGCTGACCGAGGGCCATGCCGGCCAGCGGCACCAGCACCATGTACAGCCCGGTGATGAACGATGCGTTTCCCGCTGTCGTCTGCTCGATGCCCAGCTGCTGCAGCGTCTGGCCACCGGTGAGCATGAGCCCGATGAAGGCGCCCGGCCGCACGACCGCCCGCCACGCCTGCCGCCTCGCCTGCGGGCTCAGCCGGGCACGGGCGTCCAGGACCCACACCAGCGGCAGCAGGGCCGTTGCGCCCAGGTAGCCGCGGACCGCGTTGAACGCGTAGGCCCCCAGATGCTCGGCTCCGAGGCGCTGCGCGACGAACGTGAAGCCCCAGATCAGCGAGCACCCCAGCAGGAGCAGGTACGCCCGGGTCGTGCGGCTCATCGGCGAATTCAGACCAGCACCGTCGAGATCGGCAGGCCCGGGTTGGCACCGATGTCGAGCGAGCTCGGCCGAAGCCCGCGCCGGACGACCTCTGCCCCGAGGGCAGCCATCATCGCCCCGTTGTCGGTGCACAGCCCCGGTCGGGGTCGGCGCACGGCCACGCCGGCGGCGTCCGCCCGCTCGCCGAGAAGCTCCCGCAGGCGCGAGTTCGCCGCGACGCCGCCGCCCAGCAGGATCGTGTCCAGCCCCAGGTGGTCGCACAGGTCGATCGCCTTGGCGCTCAGCACGTCGGCGACCGCCTCCTGGAAGGACGCCGCCACGTCGGCCACCGGCACGTCCTCGCCATCGCGACGTCGCAGCTCCACCCAGCGCGACACCGCCGTCTTCAGCCCCGAGAACGAGAAGTCGAAGCGGTGCTTCTCAAGATCGCGCCGCGACGTCAGCCCGCGCGGGAACGCGATCGCCCGCGGATTCCCCCCGGACGCCGCCGCGTCGATCACCGGCCCGCCGGGGTAGCCCATGCCCAGCAGCCGCGCGACCTTGTCATAGGCCTCGCCGGCGGCGTCGTCGATGGTGGAGCCCACCTCGGTGATCGAGCTCGTGATGACGTAGTCGACG
>JAKDIK010000289.1 GCA_030450535.1 Propionibacteriaceae bacterium | reverse complement strand
CGACGGCGATCTTCATCAACCAGCTGCGCGAGAAGATCGGCGTGATGTTCGGCTCACCCGAGACCACGACGGGCGGCCGCGCCCTGAAGTTCTACAGCTCGGTGCGCCTTGACGTGCGCCGGATCGAGACGCTCAAGGACGGCACCGACATGGTGGGCAACCGCACCCGCGTCAAGGTGGTGAAGAACAAGGTCGCCCCGCCGTTCAAGCAGGCCGAGTTCGACATCCTGTACGGGCAAGGCATCAGTCGCGAGGGCAGTCTCATCGACCTCGGCGTCGACGAGGGCATCATCCGCAAGGCCGGCGCGTGGTTCACCTACGAGGGCGATCAGCTCGGCCAGGGCAAGGAGAACGCCCGTACCTACCTCAAGAAGAACCCCGAGGTGGCCAACGACATCGAGCAGCGGATCAAGACCAAGCTCGGCATCGGCGTGAAGCCCGGCGACGCCCCGGACGCGGCCGGCGACGAGGTGCCAGAGGGCATCGATCCGGTCACCGGCGAGGTGAGGTTCTGACGATGGCGACCGGTCCGGCGGCTGGCGGTCGGGGCCGCCGGCGGCAACGGGCCCGCGAGGAGCCTGCGGATCTGGCCGAGGATCGCTCCCCGGCCGATCACGAGGCGGTCGGCCGAGAGATCGGGCTCCGGCTGCTCGAGGCGCGTGCCCGCTCGCGTGCCGAGCTCGCGAAGGCCATGGCCCGCAAGGGCGTGCCCGACGAGATCACCGCGGGCGTGCTCGACCGCTTCGAGGAGGTCGGGCTCGTCGACGACGCGCAGTTCGCGTCGCTGTGGGTCGAGGGTCAGCAGCGCCGCATGAAGTCGGCGCGCGCCCTGAAGCAGGAGCTCCGCCTCAAGGGCGTGGACGCGGAGGTCATCGGCGAGGCTCTCGCCGACACCGACGACGACGCCGACTACGAGGCCGCACTGGCCCTCGCGCAGAAGAAGATGCGCACCCTGGGCAACGTCGAACCGCAGGTGCGGTACCGCCGGCTCGCGGGCGCCCTGGCCCGGAGGGGCTTCTCTCCGGGGCTGTCCCACCGGGTGGTCAGCGAGGTGACCGACGCCGAAGTGCTCAGCCGGGACTGAAGCCAGAGTGCTCAGCCGGGACTGAAGCCAGAGTGCTCAGTCGGGAGTGACCTCGTCGGCAATGTTGGCGCTGTGGCGGTCGGTCGTCTCCTCGCCGTGCTCGTCACCGGGGGGATCGTGCCGCTCGCCGACGCCCGCCGAGCCCGTGTCGGGGTGAAGGTCGTCGAGCTCGGAACGACCCGTCGGGTCGTGCAGATCGTGGGGGTGGCGCACAGTGGGATCCTCGGACGCCTGCTCCCTGGTGGGTTCCGCGCGCTGGTCGAACTGTTCGGTGCTCATCGGTGGGCCTCCTCGGCGAGTGCGTGAACCGTCAGCATCGCGCAGCGGCGGCCTGCTGACAAGCGGCGACGGGCCGAGGTGGGAGTGGCCGGTAGAGTTGCCTCTCGTCATGACTACCCAGGCCACACCGCGCACGTACGAGGTCATCACGTACGGCTGCCAGATGAACGTTCACGACTCCGAGCGCATTTCGGGACTTCTCGAGGGCGCCGGTTACGTCCGCGCCGCCGAGCAGGATCGCGGCGACATCGTCGTCTTCAACACCTGCGCCGTCCGCGAGAACGCCGACAACCGCCTCTACGGCAACCTCGGTCACCTGCGCCCCGAGAAGCAGGCCAATCCCGCGATGCAGATTGCCGTCGGGGGGTGCATGGCGCAGAAGGATCGCGACACGGTTGTCCGGCGCGCCCCGTGGGTGGACGTCGTCTTCGGCACCCACAACATCGGCTCCCTGCCGGTCCTCTTGGAGCGGGCGCGCGTGGAGCAGTCGTCGCAGGTGGAGATCGAGGAGGCTCTCACGCGCTTCCCGTCCACGCTGCCGACCCGCCGCGAGTCACCGTATGCCGCCTGGGTGAGCGTCTCGGTGGGCTGCAACAACACGTGCACGTTCTGCATCGTCCCCCAGCTGCGCGGCAAGGAAGCGGACCGCCGTCCGGGCGACATCCTCGCCGAGATCCGTGCTCTGGTGGCCGAGGGCGTCCAGGAGATCACGCTGCTGGGCCAAAACGTCAACACCTACGGCGTCGAATTCGGCGACCGGTTGGCGTTCGGCAAGCTGTTGCGCGCCTGCGGCGAGGTCGAGGGCCTGGAGCGCGTCCGCTTCACCAGCCCGCACCCGGCGGCGTTCACCGACGACGTCATCGCGGCCATGGCCGAGACGCCCAACGTGATGCCGAGCCTGCACATGCCGCTCCAGTCCGGCTCCGATCGCGTCCTCAAGGCGATGCGGCGGTCCTACCGCAGCGAGCGCTACCTCGGCATCCTCGAACGCGTGCGGGCCGCCATGCCGGACGCGGCGATCACCACCGACATCATCGTGGGCTTCCCGGGCGAGACGGAGACGGACTTCGAGGCGACCCTTGACGTCGTGCGCGCCAGCCGGTTTTCCACAGCATTCACGTTCCAGTACTCGATCCGCCCCGGCACGCCCGCTGCGACGATGCCCGACCAGGTGCCCAGGGCCGTCGTGGGCGAGCGTTACAACCGGCTCGTCGAGCTGGTCGGCGACATCGCGTGGCAGGAGAACCAGCGCCTCGTCGGGCACAGCGTCGAGGTGCTGTTCGCCGATGGCGAGGGGCGCAAGGACGCCGAGACCCGCCGTGTCTCCGGACGCGCCCGCGACAACCGCCTCGTTCACGTCGCCATCCCCGAGGGCGTGGCTGCGCCTCGTCCGGGCGACCTTGCCGACGTCGAGATCACCTACGCCGCCCCCCATCACCTGAACGCCGACGGGGCGGTCACGAACCTGCGCCGCACGGCAGGCGGGGACGCCTGGGCGCGCTGGCACGACGCGGGGCCGGCGTCCGGACCGGCGGTGGGGCTGGGCATGCCGCTGCGGCGGCCGGAGCCGATGGCGCCGGCGTCCGGAGGCTGCTCGACCACCTGAGGACGCACTCAGGGCCGCACCCGATGGGTGCGGCCCTGAGCGAGATAGTTCTGCGTCTTGGACGTGATCAACGAACACCAGGTGTCCGCGGACCGTCAGCTCACGCCGGCTCCTCCGGAGCGGGAGCGGGCTCGGCGGGTGCCTCGTTGGGGGCCCCGACCTGGTCCTTCAGGAACTCCTGGGCCTGGTCAACCTGACCGGCGTACTTGCCGCCCGTCTTGGAATCGGCGAAGTCGCCCGCCTGGTCGATCCCGGCCTCCACCTGCGCCTCGTGCGCGTCGGCGGTGTTCTTGATGTCGTCAAAGATGCCCATAAAGGCCTCCCTTCTCCCGTCCAGTGCCGGCCCTGCTTGTTCCCGGCGGTCCCCACCGTACGCCCCGACGCGCCGGGAGGGAACCCCCCGGGTCGATGAGTGGGGTGGGATGCGTGGGGATCGATGCGCGAGAATGGCCAGGTGCTGCCTGTCATTGCCCTCAACGGCCCGACTGCGAGTGGAAAGTCGACGCTGGCCGTCGACGTCGCGCTGCTGCTGGCCGCGGGGGGGCAGCCCGCCGAGGTGGTCAACGCCGACTCGATGCTGGTCTATCGGGGCATGGATATCGGCACGGCCAAGCCCACGCGTGCCGAACGCAGGGGAGTCCGCCACCACCT
>JAKDIK010000288.1 GCA_030450535.1 Propionibacteriaceae bacterium | reverse complement strand
CGTCCACCTGCGCCTGATCGACGAGGACACGGTCGGGGTCAGCGTGGGCGAGGACGCCACCGAGGCCGAGCTGGCCGCGGTGGCCCGGGCCTTCGGGGCGTCGCTGTCGGACGCCGAGCAGGGGTCGTTCGGTCAGCCGCGGCGGGAGGGGGAGTACCTCACCCACCCGGTGTTCCACGCGTACCGCAGCGAGACCGAACTGATGCGCTACCTGCGCGCGCTGGCCGACCGGGACTTCGCGCTCGACCGGGGCATGATCCCCCTCGGCTCCTGCACGATGAAGCTCAACCCTGCCGCCGCCATGGAGCCGATCAGCTACCCGGGATTCGCGAACCTGCACCCGTTCGTACCGGCTGAGGACGCCCGCGGCTACGCCGAGCTCATCGCTGCACTGGAGGCGCAGCTCGTCGCGATCACCGGGTACGACCGGGTCAGCCTGCAGCCCAACGCCGGCAGCCAGGGCGAGTTCGCCGGCCTCATGGCGGTGCGCTCCCATCACCGCTCCCGGGGCGAGGAGCACCGCCGCGTCTGCCTCATTCCCGCGTCCGCCCACGGCACCAACGCGGCATCGGCCGCGATGGCCGGCATGGACGTGGTGGTCGTGAAGACGGCGCCCGACGGGTCGATCGATCCCGAGGATCTGGCGGCGAAGGTGGCCAAGCACGCCGACCGGCTGGCGGTCATCATGATCACCTACCCCTCGACGCACGGCGTGTACGAGGCCGGGATCGGCGAGCTGTGCGCCCTGGTGCACGAGGCCGGGGGACAGGTGTATGTGGACGGTGCCAACCTGAACGCGCTCATGGGGCTGGCCCAGCCGGGCCGCTTCGGTGCCGACGTCAGCCACCTGAACCTCCACAAGACGTTCTCGATCCCGCACGGCGGCGGCGGTCCCGGCGTGGGGCCGGTGGCCGTGCGCGAGCACCTGGCGCCCTTCCTCCCGAGCCACCCCGTCGTCAAGGACGCCGGACCGGCCACCTCGTACGGCGCGATCTCGGCGGCGCCGTGGGGTTCGGCGGGCATCCTCGCCATCTCGTACGCCTTCATCGCCCTGCTGGGCCCGAGCCTGCGGCTGGCGTCCGAGACCGCCGTCCTGAGCGCGAACTACCTGGCCCGCCGGCTGTCGGAGCGCTACCCGATCCTGTACGCCGGCGAGAACGGCCTCGTCGCCCACGAGTGCATCGTCGACCTGCGGCCGCTGACGAAGGCCACCGGGATCACCGTGGACGACGTCGCCAAGCGGCTGATCGACTACGGATTCCACGCGCCCACGATGAGTTTCCCGGTGGCGGGGACGCTCATGATCGAGCCGACCGAGTCGGAGTCGCTCGCCGAACTGGACCGTTTCGTCGCGGCCATGCTGGCGATCGCCGACGAGGCCGAGGCGGTGGCGTCCGGCACGTGGCCGGCCGATGACAACCCGCTGGTCAACGCGCCCCACACCCTCGACGAGGTCTCCGCCGACGAGTGGGTACGCCCGTATTCCCGTTCCGTGGCGGCGTTCCCGGGCGGCCGGGCGCGGGGTGCGGTGTCGGCCGGGGCGGTCGAGAAGTACTTCCCGGCAGTCGCCCGGATCGACCAGGCCTACGGCGACCGGAACCTGGTCTGCTCCTGCCCGCCGATCGAGGCGTACGAGTCCTGAGCTTGATGCGGGATCGGGGAATGACATGGGGTGGATTCAGGCTCTGCTGGCCCGCCCCGCGATCGCGCACTGGGTGCGCGCCATCGACCGCTATCTCGTGCGCATGGGGTTCGCGCTGGCCGGCGGCCTGACCTTCTACCTTGTCCTGGCCATCGTGCCGGTCCTCATGGTGGCGTTCGGCCTGCTGGGCCTCGTCGTGACGACGTGGTTCCCGTGGCTGGTGGACGACACGCGGGCTGCGATCGCCGACGTCCTCGCCGCCCAGCCCGCGCTGGGAGCGCAGGTCACCGGGGCGGTCCAGGACGCCTTCGACACCTGGCAGACGGTGCTGATCGTCGGCGTCCCGGCTTCGTTGGTGTTCGGCACGTGGTGGGTCACGCGGACGCGGATGGCCGTCCGCGTCATGGTGCGCAGCGACTTCGCCCTGCCCCGGGGACGCCGCGCGCGGCTGCGGCGCATCGGTCGCAACATGGCGATCCTCGTGCTGGTGGAGACGCTGCTCATCGCCGCCGTGCTGCTGACGGTGGCCGCCACGACGGCCCGCGATCTGGTGCTGGGCTGGTTGGCGCTCGACGACACTGCCCTGGTAGCCCGACTGATCCCGTGGGTGCCGCTGGCCGGCACGCTCGTGATCGGCTTCGTGCTCTTCACGCTCATCTTCCTGGTGTTCCCCTCCTCGCCGTTGCCGCGGCGCGACGTGGTGAGCGCCGGCGTCCTCGGCTCCGTCGGGCTGACCGTCCTGCAGGTGATCGCTGGCGCGCTCATCTCGACGTTCGGCAACAATCCGGCCGCCTACGTGTTCGGCTCGGTGATCGTGCTGATGCTCTACTTCAACGTCGTCTTCATCATCCTGCTGGTGGTCTCGGCGTGGGTGGGAACGATCGACCGGCCCGACGCCACGTCGCGGTCGGTGGCCTTCGCCGCCGAGGTGGTGGGCTCGGCGCCGCAGCGCTGGGCGTCGCGCGCCATCGCTGCGCGGCTCGCGGTGCGCCGGCAGGCCGCCGCCCCGACCGTGTCGGCCGCCGAGGCGACACTGGCGCGCCGGGCCGCGGCCGGGGGCGGGGCGCTCATCAGTGCGCTCGCGTGGCTCGCCGCGTCCGCGCTGGCGGCGGGGGCCGTCCGGATCCTCGCTCGCGTGCCCGGCCAGACGAGCCGACGGTGAGGGCGATGGCAACGCAACGAACGGGTCAGGGCAACCCGGTGCTGGCCCACTGGCGGCGCGCGGTCCGGCGCTACTCGTCGCGGCTGGGGGGTCAGTTCGCGGCGGCCATCACCTACTTCTCGATGCTGTCGATGATTCCGATCCTGATGGTGGCCTTCGCCGCGGTGGGCCTGACGGTGTCGGTCCTGTTGCCCGACCTGCTCGACGCGATTCGGGAGGCGATCGCCGACGCGGTGGCCGCCGATCCGGCCCTCGGCAGTCAGCTGACCGCGATCGTCGAACAGGCCTTCGACAGTTGGCAGGTGGTGGGCCTCGTTGGCCTGCTGTCGGCGCTGTGGTCGGGCAACGTGTGGGTCAATCACCTACGGCTGGCGATTCGGGCCCAGTTCCGCTCCGAGTTGGACGACATCTCGGCCGAACCGAACCCCGTGCTCGCCATCGCTCACAACCTCGCCACGCTCTTCGGGCTGCTCATGCTGCTCGGTGTGGCCGGCCTGATGTCGGCGATCGCGACGTCGGCGCGCGGCCTCATCCGCGACCTGCTGCAACTGCCCGAAACGTCGCTGACGGCGTGGCTGCTCTCGTTGGTGCCGTTGGCCGGCAACCTGACGGCCGGCTTCGTGTTGTCCTGCTTCCTGTTCCGGGTGCTGCCCCACGGGAAGCTTCCCACGCGGCTCTGGCTGCAGGCGTCCGGGTTGGGTGCGCTCGGGATGGCGGCGCTGCAGTTCGCCGCGGGCGGCCTGCTCACTGTGCTGGGCCGCAACCCGGCCTCCGCCGCGTTCGGCTCCGCCATCGTGCTCATGGTGTTCTTCAACCTGTTCGCATC
>JAKDIK010000065.1 GCA_030450535.1 Propionibacteriaceae bacterium | reverse complement strand
GGTTTGGTGTTGCCCTGACCCCACCCATCCACCCCGCCAGCCGCGGATGCCAGCCAGCCCGGCGCAGCGCGGCACACTGGACCGGTGACCCGACACATCCTGCTCACCGGTGCGACCGGCGCCTGGGGACGTGCCACCCTCCGTGCCTTCCGGGGCGAGCCGGACGTCCGCGTCCGGGCGTTCGTCCGCGATCCGCGTGCGGACCGGGCCGTCCTGGCGGAGTTCGCCGACATGGCCAACCTCGAGGTCGTCGCCGGTGACCTCCGCAGCGCCCCCGACGTCGCCCGGGCCGTCGCCGGCGTCGACCTGATCCTGCATCTGGGTGCCGTCGTCTCCCCACTCGCCGACCGCAGCCCCGACCTCGCCTGGGAGGTCAACGTCGGCTCGATCGAGCACCTCATCGCCGCCGTCCGCGCCCAGCCCGACCCCGCCGCCGTCGGGATCGTCGGCGTCGGAACCGTCGCCGAGGTCGGCCACCGCCCCGCGCCCCACCACTGGGGTCGCATCGGCGATCCGGTACGGGCATCCCGCTTCGACGAGTATGCCCAGACAAAGATCGTGGCCGAGCGCTTGCTCGTCGACTCCGGGCTGCCGCGCTGGGCGTGGCTGCGGCAATCCGGGATGTTCTCGCCGGCCACGTTCGCCACCCGCGATCCGATCGTCATGCACACGCCGCTCGACGGGGTGATCGAGTGGGTCTCGGACGTCGACTCCGCCCGCCTGCTCGTCGGCCTGACGCGCGACGACGTCCCCGACGCCTTCTGGAACACCGTCCACAATGTCGGCGCCGGCGAGGGCTGGCGGCTCACCAACTGGCAGTTCCAAAAGCTGCTGGCCGGCGCGATGGGCGTCGCCGACCTGCGCACCTGGTACGAGCGCAACTGGTTCGCCACGGGCAACTTCCACGGCCACTACTACACCGACAGCGATGCCCTGGAGGCCCTCGTCCCTTTCCGCGGCGACACGTTCCCGGACGCCCTCGCGCGCGCCGTCGCCGCGACGCCGTGGCTCGTCCGCTCCGCCGGACGGCTGCCCGGATGGGTCGTGAAGCACTTCGTCATGGGCCCGCTGGCGCGCCGCCCGCGCGGCACCATCGCGGCCATCCGCTCCGGGGACGCCGACGCCATCGCCGCCCACTTCGGCTCGCTGGAGGCCTGGCAGGCGATCGGCGACTGGTCCACCTTCGTCGAGGCGACACCCTCACTCGAGGCCGTCCGCCTCGATCACGGCTACGACGAGGCGTTGGACCCCGCGAGCTGGGACGCCGCCGACTACGCCGCGGCCGCCGCCTTCCGGGGCGGCGAGCTGGTCGCCGCCGACGTCACGCCCGGCGACCTCGCCACGCCGCTCGCCTGGCGGTGCGCCTTCGGGCACGCGTTCGACGCGAGCCCGCGCCTCGTCCTGCACGCGGGCCACTGGTGCCCGACATGCGTGCGTGACTGGGCCACCTACCCGCGCCAGGCCGAGCGCAGCCGGTTCCTGGCGCAGGTGGAGCCGCCGGCCCTCTGAGCCGTGGAGCCCCCCGGGCACCCCGGGCACCCCGGGCAACGGCGGGCAGCCTCAGCGGTCCTTGAGCAGGTGTGCCATCTGTTGGGCGATCAGGTTCATCGCCCGCTCCGGCGCCAGCCGGGTCAGCACGTCCAGTCCCTTGGAGTCGTTGCCGATGAACACGCGGTAGGTGCCCCGCTCGACCGCCCGGATGATGGCGGCCGCGGCGTCCGCCGCCGACGTCATCCGCGGACCCTCACCCGTGCCCGTCGCCGCGGACTCCGGGGTGGGTGCCGGCTCCGACCCCGCCGCCGATCCGGGAGCGGTCACCCCACTGTTGGCCGTGATGTCGGTACGGATCGCGCCCGGGAACACCACGGTCACCGCCACGTTCGTCCCCCTCAACTCGGCGCGCAGCCCCTCGGTGAGCAGCTTGACGGCGGCCTTGGACGCCCCGTAGATGGTCTGGCCGGGCACGGGCACGAAACCGCCCATGCTCGACACGTTGAGCAACGTCGCCTGCGGCCGCGTCAGCAGGTGCGGCAGGAACGCCTGCACCATGTTGACCACCCCGTAGAAGTTCACGTTGATCACCTTGGTGATGTCGGCGTGACTGAGGTCGTTGAACTTCACGAACCGCTGGATGATCCCGGCGATGTTGAGCAGCCCGTCGATCTGCCCATGCGCGGCGAGCACCTCGTCGGGCAGCGCGTCGACGCGCTCGGCGTCCGTCACGTCCACCTGATGCGTGCTCAGCCGGTCGACGCTCAGGGATTGGGACGCCGTCGCGGCCAGCCCCGCCTCGCTCACGTCGAGCGCGGCGACCCGCGCGCCCCGAGCCAGCAGCCCGAGCACCACCTCACGCCCGATGCCGTTGCCGCCGCCGGTGACGACGAACACCTTGTCGCGCACGTCCATGTCAGACCTCCCTGCCCTGCCCGGCGAGATGCCGGGCCGCCACGTAGCCGAAGACGCATGCCGGGCCGAGCGTCGAGCCCGGACCGGGGTAGGTGCGCCCCATGACGGACGCCGAGCAGTTGCCCGACGCGTACAGGCCCTCGATGACCGAGCCGTCCTCGCGCAGCACCCGCGCGTGTTCGTCGGTCATGACGCCACCCTTGGTACCGAGGTCGCCGGCCACGATCTCCAGCGCGGTGAACGGTCCGCGCTCCAGCGGACCGAGGTTCGGGTTGGGCCGCATCAGCGGATCGCCGTAGTACCGGTCGTAGGCCGAGTTGCCGCGGCCGAAGTCGTGGTCGATGCCCGTCCGCGCGAAGCCGTTGAACCGCTCGACGGTGGCCTGCAGCCGGTCGGCGTCCACCCCGATGCTGCCGGCCAACTCGCCCAGCGACGACGCGATGTGTCGGACGCCGGCCGTCGTGCGCGCCTTCGTGGCGCGGGGGTCGAGCGCGTAGCTGCGCAGGTACTTGAGCCCGTGCCGCACGTCGCTGATCAGCCAGTACCGGCCCGGGACGCCCTCGGCGTGCTCGCGCATGTGATGGCCGAGGTCGACGTAGCTCTCGGATTCGTTGGCGAACCGCTCGCCCGCGGCGTCCACGAGAATGCAGTGCGGCACGGAGCGCTCGCTCACGAGGAAGGCCGGCCCGTGGTCGCCCACCGGCGGCACGGAGCCGCCCCACCACGCGTCGTCCATGAGGTCGACCGCCGCGCCGACCTCCTGGGCCACCTCGATCGCGGTGCCCAGGTTGCCCTTCGATCCGGAGGACGCCGACCCGTCGACGCCCTGGGTCCGCTCGCGCCACTCCTCGTTGTGGTCATAGCCCCCGCCGCCCAGCACGACGCCCTTCGTCGCCGCCACGGTGACCTCCCGGCCCTCATGACGGGTCCGGACGCCGGCCACGCGGCCGTCCTCGACGACGAGCACCTCGACGGGCGCCGACAGCCACAACTCCACCCCGAGGCGCTGCGCGACCGCCAACAGCGAGCTCATCAGCGCCGCGCCCATGCCCACGAGGTGCTGGCGCCGCGCCAGCATGCCGACGGCACGCGTCACGACCTGGGCGCCGCGGATCATGCCTCCCGGCGTCGACCAGGAGCGTTGGAGTAGCCAGAAATCGTCGGTCTTGACGGGGAGGGGGACGCCGTCCTGCCCACGGGAGGTCTTCCACCAGGCGCCGATGGTCTTCACGTCGAACGGCTCGACCTCGATCGCCCGCCCGATCTTGCCGCCCGGCAGCTCGGGGTAGTAGTCGGGGTAGTCGGCACCCCTGGCGAACCGCAGACCCAGGCGCTCGGCGAGGTCGACGAACCCCGCGACGTTGTCGACGAACGCCTCCTTGCGCTCGCGGGAGGTGGCAGGGCCGGCGTCCCCGATCGTCTGCTCGAGGTACCCCAGGGCCTCCTCGCGGCTGTCGCCGGCGCCCTCGCGCACCATCAGGGGGTTGTTCGGCAGCCACAGCCCGCCGCCGGACATCGACGAACTGCCGCCCCAGCGGTCCGTCGATTCGCACATCAGCACGCTCAGCCCGGCGTCAGCCGCCGTGACGGCCGCGGCGAATGCCGCCGCTCCCGAGCCGACGACCACCACGTCGTAGGTGTGTTCGGTCTCCATCGCCCTCTCCTCTCTGGGCCACGCACCCGGATCGTCCTTGCTGACAGCCCTGGGCGACGGCCCCATCCGGACAACAATGTCCGGTTGCGTTAGGCTCCCCAGCATGCCCCAGCCCGCCCCCGCGCACAACCGCGGCCCGGCCGCCGCCGCGGCGAACCGCGCTGCCCTGCTTGCCGCCGCGCGCCGGCTGTTCGCCGAGCAGGGCTACGACGTGCCGCTCAGCGCGATCGCGCGCGCGGCCGGCGTGGGCCAGGGCGTCCTCTACCGTCACTTCGGTAACCGGGTCACGCTCGCGTTGGCCGTGTTCGGTGAGAGCATCGCCGAGCTCGAGGCGCTTGCCGCCGCGCGCACCGATCCCGACGGCCTCGCCGCGCTCGTCGCGCGCATGCTCTCCCTGACGCTCGAGAACGCCGCGTTCGTGGACGCCGTGGTCCGCGGCCGCGCGGAGGTGGACTGGGACGGCGACCGTCGTGTTGGCGCCCTGCTCGCCCGCCCACTCGTCCGGGCGCGCGCCGCTGGCCGGGTCCGTGACGATCTGACCATCGACGATCTCCTCCTCCTGGTGCGCACGGCCTACGGTCTCCTCGCAACCCAGCCCGGAGCCGGCGCCGCCCGCGAGGGTGTCCTGCGCGTGGTCGCGCTCGTGGACGCAGACCTCGGCGCTGCCGTCGCCGCCCACTGGTAGCCGACACCGGAGCCGCACACCGGACGGAACCTGCCGAACGCGGACGCGGGCGCTACGCTGGCATGCGTTCACACGTGCTCCGGGGTCGGTGAAAGTCCGAACCGGCGGTGACAGTCCGCGACCCTCGCGCGACGCCCAGGCGTCGAGCGAGGTTGACCCGGTGGAATCCCGGGACCGACGGTGAAAGTCCGGAGGGGAGGTAGCACGGGCGGTCGATGCCGCGCGCATGTCCGCGCGCGGGCCTCGGCCCGACCTCCGCTCGCTGCGCCCCGGTTCACCGGCGAGGAGGTGCCATGGCGACGCGACGCGGATACCCGCGCGGCATGCTGCGCGCCGCCCCCTGGGCGTTCGCCGCCCTGGTCCTGGGCGGGTGGTACGCCGTGGCCACCCTCGGCAGCCTGCCGGCATACCTGCTGCCGTCACCCCAGGGCGTCTGGACGCGGCTCGTGGTCGATGCGGCCAACCCCGTCCTGTGGCCCTACGCGGCCGCCACGCTCGCCGAGGCCGTCGGCGGCTGCCTGATCGGGGCGGCGGTGGCCCTGCCGCTCGGCATCGCCATCCACCGCTCGAAGCTGCTGGACGCCGCCGTCTCGCCCTTCCTCGGCGCCACCCAGGCCATTCCCGCCATCGCGCTCGCCCCGCTGCTGGTGCTGTGGGTCGGCTACGGACTCGGCCCGATCATGTGGCTCTGCTCGCTGCTGGTGTTCTTCCCGATCCTCGTCTCCGCCGTGACCGGGTTGCGGCTCGTCAACGCCTCGGTGGTCGACGCCGCCCGCATGGACGGAGCCGGCAGCCTGGCCCTGCTCGGCCACATCGAGTTGCCCATGGCGCTGCCCAACCTGCTCGCGGGGCTGCGCAACGGCTTCACCCTCTCGGTGACCGGAGCCGTGATGGGCGAGATGATCATGGGCGGACGGGGCCTCGGCACGCTGCTGACCGCCCACCGCGACGCGCTGGACACCACCGGCATGTTCGCGGTCATCGTCCTGCTCGTCGTCATGGCCACCACCTTGTACGGCCTCATCCGCGCCATCGAACTCCACTCGGCCGTGGTGGCCGACCTGACCCCCAACCGCTGACCAGAAAGCGACCCATGTCCCCGCTGACCCCTCGCCCGCTGACCCCTCGCCCGCGCCCGCTCTCCCGCCCGCTCTCCCGACGGAGCGTCCTTCTGGGCGGCCTTGCCGGCGCCGCGGGCCTCGCGGGCCTGAACGCCGGCTGCGCCCGGACGCCGGTGACCACCTCCGGTGTCCCTGCCGCGACGATCGGGCTCTCCTACATCCCCGACATCCAGTTCGCGCCCTTCTACGTGGCGGACTCCACCGGGCTGTTCGCGGACGCCGGCGTGGCGCCCACGCTGCGCCACCACGGTGCCCAGGAGGGCCTGTTCACGGCGCTGGCGGCGGGCCAGGAGCAGTACGTGATCGCGGGCGGCGACGAGGTCGTCCACGCGCGGGCCCAGGGCATGGACGTCGTCGCCATTGCCCAGTACTACCGCCGCTACCCGGTGGTCGCGATCGTGCCCGACGCCTCTGATGTCGTCACGGCCGCCGATCTCCGCGGCCGCAGCATCGGGGTGCCGGGCCGCTCGGGGGAGACGTGGTTCGGGCTGTCGGCGCTGCTGTCGGGTGCGGGGCTCACCGAGGACGACGTGCAGATTGTGGAGATTGGCTACACCCAGCAGGCCGCGCTCATCACCGGTCAGGTCGAGGCCATCGTCGGGTTCGTCAACAACGACCAGGTTCAATTCACCACAGCGGGCATCCCGACCCGTGTTATCCCACTCACCGAGACCGGCGAGGTGCCCCTGGTCAGCATCGTGCTGGCCACCATGAGGGCCGAGCTGGACGCGCGCGGCGAGGTCGCCACGGCGGTCGCCCGCGGCATGATCGCGGGTATCACGCAGGCGGTGGCGGCCCCGGCGTCCGCCATCGAGGCGGCCCGGGCCTACATCCCGACGATGACGGACCCCGGCGCCGAGTCGACGGCATCCGCGACGCTGGAAGCCACTATTCCCCTCTGGACCGATGCCGAAGGGAATGTCGACGGGACGCTCGACCCGCAGGCATGGAATGCTATGACCACGTTTCTGTGGGAACAGGGGCTCCTGGCGACGCAGGTGGACCCGGCAGCGGCCATGACGAACGACCATGTGACCGACTGACGGGCACGACCACCAGGGGCCCCACGACCACCAGGGGCACGACCGCCCGAGGGCACGACCATCAGAGGGGAGGGGCGCGGGCCACCATGAGCACGATCGCGGCCGCCGCCACGCCCCCCGGACACCCGGTCGGCGCCTCCCCGCGGGTGGCATCGACCGGCTACCGCGCCTGGATCGACCGCGCCGTCGCGCTGTGCTGCCTCGGCACCGGCCTGGCAGCCATCGTGATCGCGACCCAGCAGCTGGCCTACATCGACACCCTGTGGCTCGTCGTGATCGGGGGTGGCATCTTCGCGACCAGCATCCTGCTGCCCGTCTACGCGTGGTCGAGCCGTGGCGTCCGGGTGCCCGCCACCCTGTTTGCCATGTGCGTGATGGTGGGGCTGTGGACGTGGACGTCCTCGTGGCGCTATGCCGAGTTCACCGCCACGGAGCCCCCCTTCCTGTGGATGGTCATCGGCGTGTCGACCGTGGTCATCTCGATCGCGTTCGGGGACACGGTCGCCGTCGTCCACAACCTGTTCTGCTCGGCGGCCTACCTCATCGCCCGCGTCAGCCCGAGCGGTGGGGCAGTGACGGCGCTCGTCGCGCTGCAGGACACCTTCATCGTGGCCCTGCAGCCCATGGGCCTGCTCGTCCTGTTCTCGTTCGCGCGCAAACAGGCGGCCGATCTGGACGCCTGGGTCGCGGCGTCCAACCGACTCGCGGCGGACGCCGTCCTGCGCACGGCGCTGGTGGGGGAGCGCGCCCGCCTCGACGGGGTGATCCACGACGAGGTGATGACCACCCTCGTCACCGCGGGTCGCGGAACCGGGCTGCACGACGAGGCCCTGGCCGCCCAGGCACGCCACGCGCTGGCCAGCCTGGACGCCGAGGCCAGCGAGGACATGGGTGCGGACGCCTTCCCGCCCGCCAATGTGGGCCGGCTGATCGAGGATGTGGTCGGCAGCGCCTGCCCGACCGCCACCCTCGAGTACGACATCGATCCGATGGCCCCGCTGGTGCCGCACCGCGTGGTGCGGACGCTGGCGCGGGCCGTCCGCGAGGCGGCCATCAACGCCGAGAAGCACGCGCAGGCGTCCGGCGTCCGCGTGGTCGTCCGCATCGGTGCGGCGCGGCAGGGCAGGGTCGCCCTCGAGGTGACGGTCACCGACGACGGACGCGGCTTCGACCCGACCTCGGTCAACAGCCGACGACTCGGGATCCGCATCTCGTTGGTGTCGCGCATGGAATCCGTGGGCGGCACTGCCGAGGTGGTCTCCCGGCCGGGCGACGGCACGACCGTGCGGCTGAGCTGGTCGGGGCATCCGGACGAGGTCCGCCGGGCGACGCGCAGCGTCTCGGCCCGGGATCACCCCATGTTCCAGCGGCTCGACGCGCGACCCATTGGCCGGGTGGCGATCGGCTTCATCATCCTGTACGGCGCCGTGGGCATCCTGCAGATCTTCATCGGCGGGCGTCCGGTGCTCACGACGATCACGGTGTGGCTCGTGGCCCTGGCGTCCCTGCTCACGATCACCGGCTTCGGGCGGCGTCAGTCCGCCTGGCGGGCCTGGACGGCCGCCGGTCTCGGCGGGGTGATCGGCGTCCTCGGCGCGTGGGCCGTGGAGTTGAAGGACGACGGCCACGGGGACTGGTGGGTGGCGTCGCTGTGTGTGCTCGCCGTCCTCATCCGGGCCGGCGGCCACCGGATCGCCGCCTGGCTGCTGGCGGTGGCGTCCGCGGCGGCCGTCATGGTCGCCGCGATCCTGCAGAACCAAGCTCTCAGCCACGTTGCGCTCGCGCTCAACCCGGCCGGGTGGCTGGCAATCGTCGAGATGCTGGCCATCTGGATCCTCAAGGTGCAGCGGGACATGGATGTCGCCCAACGGACCGCCGACGAATCGTCGGCCCACAGCGCCGCCTCGTTCGGCAAGCTGGTGCTGCGCGAGGTGTGGCTGGCGGACCTGCGCGACCAGGTCGATCCCATGCTCCTGCGCATCGCTGACCCGGACTCCGTCCTCGACGCGGCGGACCGCGAATCCTGCCTCGCCCTGGAGGGCACGCTGCGCGACAACATCAAGGCCGCGAACCTGACCGGGCCGGCCCTGTCGGCGGCCATCATGGAGGCCCGGCTGCGAGGCGTCCAGGTGACGTTGGTCGACAACCGCGGCTCCCGGCTGCCCGACGCCGCCCGCCGCGCGATGCTCCGTCATCTCGAGGGAGTGGTCCGCGAGGCACGAGATGGCCGTGTCGTGGCGCGAACCGCACCGGAGGGCTACGACGATGCCGTTACCATCGTGGAAGTCAACGACCGCGGGTCACGCATGACCCGTATCGACATCGAAGGAATGATCGCGGTGAGTCAATCATGACGAATTCTCCTCCCCCCGCCCCCATCAAGACCGCCATCATCGACGACCATGAGGCCATCCGGGTCGGCATGGGTCACGCGCTGGCCGACGCGTCCGGCGTCCAGTTCGTCGGTGGTACCGACACCGTCGAGGGTTTCCTCGACGGCGACTTCGCCGACGTCGACGTCGTGCTGCTCGACCTGCAGCTCGGCGACGACTCCGACCCCAAGGACAACGCCGAGACGCTGCGGGCGGAGGGTTTCCGCGTGCTGGTCTACTCGATCGCTGACAACGTGCGACTCCTGCGCCGGGCGCTTACCGGCGGCGCCGACGGCGTCTGCCGCAAGGCCGACCCGATCAGCGAGACCGTGGACGCCATCGTCGCGGTCCATTCCGGTCATCAGGTGATCAGCCAGGAGATCCTCTCGGCCATCGAGGGCGACGCCAGCTACGTGGCCGCCCGCCTCGGCCCGCGTGAGCGCGAGGTGCTGAGCCTCTACGCGGCGGGCCTGGAGATCCCCGAGATCGGCCGGACGCTCTACATCACGGAGAATTCCGTCAAGGAGTACCTGAAGCGCATCCGCGCCAAGTACACCCAGGTCGACCGTCCGGCGGCCTCGAAGCTGGAACTGTTCCGGCGGGCGGTCGAGGACGGCATCGTCCCGCCGGTGGAGCCGCAGGTCTGAGGGTCAGAGGCGGCGCAGGAAGTCGGGGTCGTCGTCCGGCGCGATCGGACGATGCTCCCGCGCACCCGGCAGCCCACGCCCGGGGCGTCCCAACACGAACCAGCAGATCGCACCGAGGCCGGGCAGGCACACGATGGCCGCCGCCCAGAGCCAGCGCGGCATGAGCCGAATCCTGCGCTCGTCGGCCTGGAAGAGCTCCACCAGCGCGTAGACCGTCGCGGTCACGATGATCAGGACGAGGATGACGCGAGGCACACGTTCAGTGTAGTGGGCGCGCCGACGGCGTCCCCGGGCGGTGGCCTCCTGCGGTGGGAGACTTGGCCCGTTGAGGATTCCGAATCGTGGAGGGGCGCATGGCGACGGCGGGGGAGTGGCTCGAGGGGGCGCGGTTGCGCA
>JAKDIK010000064.1 GCA_030450535.1 Propionibacteriaceae bacterium | reverse complement strand
ACCCGATGGCCCACATGATCGCGAAGACCAGCAGCGCCACGATGATCGCCCCGAGCCACGCTGCCGCCCGGCGGAAGCCCCGGTTGTCGTCGCCATCCGGCGGCACGGACGGCGGTGGCGGCGACACCGGCGACGTGCGCGTCACGCTGGTCATCGACCCCGCTGGCAGCACCGCGGTCGCCCGCGGCGACGCCGCCCCCGGCGCCGCAACAGGTCGCGGACCCTCGTGCAGGTTGCGTGCCAGGTGCGCCAGCGCGGTCACCACCTCGGACGTCCCCGGCCGCGCGGCCGGGTTCTTCGCGAGCATGCGGTGGACGAGGTCGTCCACCGTATCCGGCACCTCCCGACGTCGCTGGCGCACCCACGGCACCGGGTCGTTGATCTGTCGGTGCAGCACCGCCACCGCGTTGTCGCCCGGGAACGCCGGCTGGCCCGTCAGCATCGCCATGAGCACGCCACCCAGCGCGTAGACGTCGGACGCCGCCGTGGCCCGCTCCCCGCGCGCCTGCTCCGGCGACATGTAGGCCGCGGTGCCGAGCGTGGTGGCGGGACGCGTCAGGTTCGCGCTGGCGTCCAGAGAGATCTGCGCGATGCCGAAATCGAGCAGCTTGACCGTCGTGCGGTCAATCATGATGTTGGCCGGCTTGATGTCGCGGTGGACGACGCCGATCCGATGGGTGGCGACCAGCGCGCGGGCCACCTCGCCGGCGATCCGGACGGCGTCGGCCACCGGCAGCGGACCGTGCTCGCGGATGACCTGCGAGAGGGGGCGGCCGGGCAGCAGTTCCATGACGAGGTAGGCGGTCTGGCCTTCGGTGTCGGCGTCGAAAATCGTGACGATGTTGGGGTGGTTGAGCCGGGCCGTGGCGATCGCCTCGCGGTGGAAGCGGTCGGCGATGTCGGGATCGGTCGCGAGCCCCAGATCGACGACCTTGACGGCGACCTGCCGGTCGAGCCGATCGTCGTGCGCGCGGAACACCTGACCCATCGCCCCGCGGCCCAGCGGCGCGCCGAGGCGGTAACGGTCGCCGACGACGTCACCTTCGCGCATGGGCCCCATGGTAGGGGGGTCGCTGGCCGGACGGGCGGTGCGGGCGGCGTCCGGCCGGTAGGCTCAACCCATGGCCAAGCCGGAGAAGCCACTGGAGGGCGGCAACATGACGCCCGTCTCCCGCCGCGGCGACCAAGTGCTGCGCGAGGCGGGACCGTGGACGCCGACGATTCAGCGGCTGCTCGGCCACATCCGCGACGAGGGCATCGAATGGGCCCCCGAGCCGCTCGGCTGGACGAAGGACGGTCGCGAGGCGCTGGCCTACCTCAAGGGCAAGGTGCCCACCTACCCGATGCCCGACTGGGTGTACGCCGAGGCGACGCTCAAACGTGCCGGCAAGTGGCTGCGTCAACTCCACGACGCGACGGAGGGCTACGCCGACGCCGAGGCGCGGTGGCGCGTCCCCGCCCGCAAGCCCGCCGAGGTGATCTGCCACAACGACTTCGCGCCCTACAACATGGTCTTCAAGAACGAGGAGCTGGTGGGCGTCATCGACTGGGACTTCGCGGCCCCCGGCCCGCGGCTGTGGGATCTGGCGTACCTCGCCTACCGCATGGTGCCGCTCATGCGCGAGGAGAACCCGGCCGCCCCCCAGTTCAAGATCGACCTCGCCGCGCGCCTGCAGACGCTGATGAAGGCCTACGGCACGGACGCCAGCGTGCCCGAACTGCTGGGGGTGATGGTCGCCCGCCTGGAGGATCTCGCCGCGCTCACCCACTCCATCGGCCTCGCCCGCAAGGACGACGCGCTGCTGGACGACGCCGACAACTACACCGCCGACGCCGCGTTTCTCTCCACGCTGCTGCGCTGACCCGCCCGCGCCAGCCCGTGGGCACCGATCAGGACGCGTCCAGGGTGATGTCCACCATCAGCTCGGACGCCAGCCGCTCCAGATCTCCGCGCAGGGCGTCGAGGTCGGTCGCGTCCGAGAGCGGTGCCACGAGGTGCGCCTCGAACAACACCCCGCCCGACATCGGGGCGTCGCGCGTGTCGGTGCTGAGCTCGTCGATGCTGACGCCGTGGCGGCCGAAGACCCCGGCGACCTCCTTGACGATGCCTGGGCGGTCGTTGCCCAGCAGGTCGAGCGTGATGACCTGGCCCGGGGTGACGTCCGCCTTGCCCGGCGCCCGGTGGACGCCCACGTGCAGCACGCCGGCCAGATCGTGCAGCGCACCGCGGAACGCCTCGCCGCGGTCGTCGGGCGCCTCGATGACGACGATGCCGGCGAACAGGCCGGCGAGTTCGGTCATGCGGCTGCGCTCCCAGTTGCCGCCGTGGGACGCGACGGCGTCCGCCAGCGTCTGAACGAGTCCGGGGCGATCCTCACCGATCACCGTCAGCACCATGGTGGCCACGGGGCCACCCTAACGCAGGGATAGGCTCGTGCCGTGATGTGGGCGGCGAACCGGGGCGAGGGATGAGGGCGGCTGGCAGAGTTCCCATCCCCCGGGAGATCTGGATCCTCGTCGTCGCGGCCCTGCTGATCGCGCTGGGCTTCGGGCTCGTCGCACCCGTCCTGCCCCAGTACGCCCAGTCGTTCAACGTGGGCGTCGCGGCGGCGTCCGCGATCGTGACGGTGTTCGCGGTGACGCGACTCGCGTTCGCTCCCGCCACGGGTCCGCTGATGGCGCGCTTCGGCGAGCGAAAGACCTACATGGCAGGCCTGCTCGTCGTGGCGATCAGCTCGCTCGGCTGCGCGTTCGCGCAGGGCTACGCCGACCTGATGCTGTGGCGGGCCGTCGGCGGCTTCGGCTCGGTGACGTTCACGGTGTCGTCGATGGGCCTCATGGTGCGCCTGGCCCCGCCCGAGGCACGCGGGCGGACGTCCGGGCTCTACGGCTCGGCGTTCCTGCTGGGCAACATCTGCGGGCCGATCCTGGGCTCGCTGCTCGCCAGCTTCGGCTTCCGCATCCCGTTCCTCATCTACGCGTTCATGCTGTTCGCAGCGGTGGTCGTCGTGGCGGTGTTCCTGCGCGGCGCCGGAGGCCGGGAGGTCGCCGAGGACGCGCGTCCGCGGGTGCTGCTCTCCGAGGCGCTGCGCAACCCCGTGTACCGGGCGCTGCTCGTCACGGGTTTCGCCAACGGCTGGACGAACTTCGGCGTGCGCGTGTCGCTGATTCCGCTCATGGCCGCCGCGATGCCCACCCTCGGCGTCGCCATGTCGGGCATGGCGCTGACGCTCTACGCGCTCGCCAACGCCATCGCCCAGCAGTTCACCGGGCGGTTCGTGGACGCCGTGGGCCGCCGGCCCGTCCTCATGCTGGGCCTCCTGGTCGCCGGATTGGCCAACCTGGGCTTCGGCTGGGCGACGATGCCCTGGTTGTTCCTGGGCGTCTCGGCGGTCGCGGGCGTGGGGGCGTCCATGATCATGCCCGCCATGCAGGCCCAGATGGCCGACCTCATCGGCGCCGACCGCAACGGCGGCTCGGCGCTGTCGACCTACTCGATGGCCGGCGACCTCGGCTCCATCGGCGGCACGCTCCTGGCCGGGATCATCGCCGAGCTCCTGGGCTTCGGCTGGGCGTTCCTCGTGACCGGGGCCGTGCTGCTGCTCGCGATCATTCCGTGGCTCGTCCTGGGGCGGCGATCCGGGGGCCCGAACCAACCCAGCCAGGCTGGTGGGGTGGATCGGTGAGGCCAGGACACCACTGATCCACCCCACGACCGCCCGTTCGTTCTTCCGCGCGACCCATCTACGTGGCCTGATCGCGCGCGGCCGCGGCGTCGATGACCTCCTCGCGGTTGAAGCCCAGCAGGTAGAGCACGGCGTCCAGGTGCGGCAGGCTCAGGGCGGTGTCGGCGGACGCCCGCACCGCCGGCTTGGCGTTGAACGCGATGCCCAGGCCCGCCGCCGCGAGCATGTCGAGGTCGTTGGCGCCGTCGCCGATCGCGACCGTGCGCGACAGCGGCAGCCCCTCGGCCTCGGCGAACCGCTTGAGGGTCTCGGCCTTCGCGGCCCGATCGACCACCGGACCCGCCACGCGCCCGGTGAGCACCCCGTCGACCACCTCGAGCGAGTTGGCGTGCACGTGGGTGATGCCCAGCTCGGCGGCCAGGGGCGCGACGACCTCGAGAAAGCCTCCCGAGACGACCCCGACGGCGAAGCCCAGGTCGCGCAGGGTCGCGACGAGGGTCCGCGCGCCGGGGGTGAGCCGGACGTCCGCGCGCACCTCGTCGAAGATCGACTCGGGCAGCCCCGCCAGCGTTGCCACGCGCCGGTGGAGGCTGGCGGAGAAATCCAGCTCGCCGCGCATCGCCGCCTCGGTGACCGCCGCGACCTCCGCGCCGCGGCCGGCGTGGGCGGCGAGCAGCTCGATGACCTCGTCCTGGATGAGGGTGGAGTCGACGTCCATGACCACCAGCCGCCGGCCCTGGCGGGCGAGCCCGGCCGGCGAGACGGAGACGTCGAAGCCCGTCTCGGCGGCGGTGGCCGCCATGGCGGGACGCAGGTGCTCGACGTCGGCATGCGACACGACGAACTCGAGCGTGGTCATGGGGGTGCGCGACAGCCGGCGGATGCGGTCGATGTTGCCGCCGTGCTCGGCGATGACGCGGCCGGCCGCCGCGACGTGGGTGGCGCGCAGGGGGCGTCCGAGCAGCGACACGACCACGCGCCGCGAGCGCGGCGGGTTGTCGCCCACGCCCTCGTTGATGGTGAGCCGGTAGCCGAGGCGGGCGCAGGTGCCGGCGAGGCGATCCTCGAGGGTGTCGAGATCCTCGGGCAGGGAGCCGAGCAGCAGCGCGATGGTCACCTGCCCGCGCACGAGCACCTGCTCCAGGTCGAGCACCTCGGTGCCCAGCCCCGCGATGGCGCCCATGAGTGCGGCGGTGATCCCGGGCTTGTCGGGCCCGGTCAGGGTGGCGGCGAGCGTGAGGCGATCGGTCACGAACACCGATTCTCCCACGGCGCCCGCTCACGGGCACTGCGTGGTCGCCGGGGCCCGATCAGAAGTCGAAGCCGTCGAACAGCCCGCCGCCGTCGCCACCGCCGTCACCACCGAAGAAGCCACCGCCCCCGTCGCCTCCGCCGCCGTCGGCTCCGCCGCCGTCGCCGAAGTCGCCACCCATGTCGCCACCATCGCCGATGCCCTCCATGCCCGTGTCCGCGCCGACGTCGGCGTCGAAGCTGCCCATGTCGCCGAGCGCGGCCAGGCCACCGGCGTCCGCGAAGGCCGCCCAGGCCATGAACGTGAACGGGTCGAGGCCGGGAAGGAAGAACCAGGCGGGGGCCAGGTCGGCGTCCTCCAGATCGTGGGCGACGACCTCCGACCACTGGGGCAGGATCCCGAAGAGCACCGCGTAGGGCAGCAGCCTCTCGTGGAGCCTGGCGATCTCCCCGGAGCCCTGCACGGCCGGCAGGCGCGTCGCGGTGTCCGGGGCCTGCAGCACCTTGAGGCGGTCGGCCTCGGCGAGGGTCATGTAGTGCTTGAGTCCGTCGAGCTCGTCGTTGAGGCGCCGCCCCTCGGTGGTGAGGCGCCAGGGGCTCACCTTGATGAGGTTGGTGGCGAGCCCGCCGAGGAACGCGAACGCGAGCAGTGGCAGCGCCCCGGCATCCGGGCCGCCGAGGAAGGCCACGAACGCGAGCATCGGGACCAGCCAGGCACCGGCGCGCGCGATGCCGAGCCCGGCGGACGCCAGGTGCTCCACCCAGCCGCGGCGGGTGACGGTGTGCCACGCCTCGTGCAGGGCGTTCGTGAAGCCGAGCCGCGTCTCACGGCCGGCGACGAGGTCGGCCGTCAGGGCGGTCGACCCGGGCGGGAAGATCGCCCGGTACACCTGCTGGGGCACGGGTTCCAGCTCCGGCTCCTCCAGCGTGGCCCGCTGCACGAACCACGTCTTGGTGCCGCGTCCGGCCGGGTGCGCCGGCTGACCCGGACGGCCGGCGTCCGCGTCGTCCCGGACGCCGACCTGCCAGACGCCCTTGAGGGCGAGATCGAGGATCTCGGCAGGGATGGTCGCGTTGTCCTTGACATCGCGGCGCAGCTGGGCGGCCAGGCCGGGCGTGAGCGCACGCGGCGGCGCGAAGGCGACCGCGACGGTCTCGTTGCCGGGGGCGTCCTTGCTGCGGATCGCGACGACGATCCGTAGGATCGCGACGACCACGGTGGCGACGGCGAGAATGCTGGCCCAGATCATTGGCCCAGCCTAATCGGGCGCGCGCGGTGCACCGGATACACCCGATCGACCCGTACGCTGCCGCCATGGAACTCTTCGTCCCAGCGGAACGCTTCGATCCTGCGTCGACACCCCCTCCGGCGGACGCCGGCGATGGGGGGACGCCGTGGGCGTGAGGGAGCAGGTGCGCACCACGGTGACCGCCCTGAGCGGCACATGGGAGATCTGGCAGCGGACCCAGCGTCTCCCCCGCGGGGTGGGGACGCGGCTGTTCTCGGCGGCGGTCGCGTTGAAGGCACCGTACTTTCGCACGGTGCTGCCCCATGTGCGCGAGCTGGCACCGGGGCGTTGTGTGGTGAGCGCACCGAAGTGGTGGGGCGTCCAGAACCACATCGGAACGTTCCACGCGATCGCGGCGTGCAACCTGGCCGAGGTGGCGATGGGGATGCTCGCGGAGGCGACCGTGCCGGCGTCCCACCGGTGGATCCCCAAGGCGATGACGGCGTCCTACCTCGCCAAGACGAAAGGCGGCCTGACGGCCACCGCGTTGCTCGAGCCGCTGCCCGACTTCCACGCCATCACCTCCGGCGTGGAGGTCGTCGTGCCGGTGTCGCTGGTGGACGCCTCGGGTGTCGAGACGGTCCACTGCGACATCACCATCTGGGTGAGCCGGCGCAAGGGCTGAGCCGCGAGCCCCTCGGGCCGCCCCGCGTTGCGGCTCACGCACCCAGGAGCGCCAGCGGCACCACGGCGACCCCATCGGGACGGCGGTAGGCGAATTGTCCCGTGGTCAAGACGACCATGTCCCGCAATCGGTCGCCGATCTCGTTGCGGAGCCACAGCAGGTGGCGGACGTCGGAGTCCGACACGGTTTCGGCCAGCTTGACCTCCAGCGCCACCACGGCGCGGCCCCGCCCCTCCACGATGAGATCCACCTCATGCTCGCCACCCCGGGTGCGCAGGTGCGAGACGGACGCCTCACCGTTCTGGGCGAGCACCCGGACCGTCTGCGTGGCCAGGGACTCGAACAGCGCACCGAGCAACGTCCCCGCTGCCGGGCCGACACGGTCGCCCTCGCCCGCCAACAGGGTGTCAGCGTCGGCCCCCACCAGCGACGCGGCCAGGCCCGGGTCGACAAGGTGATGCTTGGGCGATGCTCCCAACCGCTTGAGCGCAGAGAATGTCGGCAGCCAGGCGGGTAGGGGCTCCAGGATGAACAGGCGCTCCAGGTGCTCGCGATACTGCATGACCGTCTGCCGCGAAGGTTTGTCGTCCTCCCCCGGGGTCGCAGCGTCGAGGATGACGGACCACGAACTCGTGGTGGCCGTCGCGGCCGCGTACGCCGTGAGCCATGCCTTGAGGGCGGCTGGACGCCTCACCGCCATGCCCTGATCGCTCAGGTCCCGCTCCACGATGCGGGCCACGTAGCTGTCAATCTGGGCCCGTCGCGCGCGTCCGCGCAGGGGTCGGATGCCCGGAAATCCCGAACCGAGAATCTCGTCGGTGTAGGTGGGCAGATCGACGTCGCTCTCCCCACGCACCTCCGCGCCGCCTGCCAACAGTCCGTGGAGCGACACCGTCGGCCGCTGGATCCCCCGTTCGGGGAGGGACAACGGTCGCATGACAACTCGGAGGATGCGGCCGGCGCCGGAGTGGATTCGGGTGCCCGGCGGCGGACCGGCCGATCCGGTGAGCAGAAACCGTCCCGGCTCGGGCTCGTCGTCGGTCCAGCGCCGCACGCTGTCCCACACCGCCGGTTCGTATTGCCACTCGTCGATGAGCACCGGGGGCTCCATCCTCGACACCACATCGAGATCGGCTCGGAGTATCTCCAACTGCCGGGGATCCACCAGGCGCAATGCGCTGTTCGCCCGCTGGGCAGCCGTCGCCGTTTTGCCGACCCCCTTGGCGCCCTCCAGAGCGAGCGCTGTGGCACCCCCCAGCAGCTCGTCGAGTTCGTCGTCCACGACGCGCCGCAGGTAGTCCATACGGGTGAACCTAACAGATCGCGGACGATCTATTTAACAAAACGCGGGCTCTCTACTGGACAAAACGCGGCTGTTCTACTGGACAAACCGCGGGCGCGTCCACCCCTGCGTGCACCCGGACGCACACGGGCGGCGTCCGACTACGCTGGGGCGATCCCGTCTCCAGGAGGTTTCGATGGGCCAGCTCCGCTCCCGCACGTCCACCCACGGCCGCAACATGGCCGGCGCCCGCGCGCTGTGGCGCGCGACGGGCATGGGCGAGTCCGACTTCGGCAAGCCGATAGTCGCGATCGCGAACAGCTTCACCCAGTTCGTGCCCGGCCATGTCCACCTCAAGGACATGGGTCAGCTCGTCGCGGGTGCCGTGGCCGAAGCGGGTGGCGTGGGCCGTGAATTCAACACCATCGCCGTCGATGATGGCATCGCGATGGGGCACGGCGGCATGCTCTACTCGCTGCCCAGCCGCGAGATCATCGCGGACGCCGTGGAGTACATGGTCAACGCCCATTGTGCGGACGCCCTCGTGTGCATCTCCAACTGCGACAAGATCACCCCCGGCATGTTGTTGGCGGCGCTGCGGCTCAATATCCCCACCGTGTTCGTCTCGGGGGGACCCATGGAGGCCGGCCGCCTGCTCGGCGACAAGATCGTGTCGGGCGCACCGGACGAGGGCGGCATGGGTGAGGGGGGCGGCGAGCGCCTCGATCTCATCGACGCCATGATCAAGGCGGTCGACGACTCCGTCAGCGACGAGCAGATCGCGGCCATCGAGGCCAACGCCTGCCCCACCTGCGGCTCGTGCTCGGGCATGTTCACCGCCAACTCGATGAACTGCCTCACCGAGGCCCTCGGGTTGTCCCTGCCCGGCAACGGTTCGACGCTGGCGACGGCGTCCGCGCGGCGCGACCTGTTCCTGCGGGCCGGACGCCTGGCCGTCCAGCTGGCGCAGCGGTACTACGACGGCGATGACGACTCCGTCCTGCCCCGCTCGATCGCGACGAAGGCGGCCTTCGCCAACGCGATGCGCCTCGACATCGCGATGGGCGGCTCGACGAACACGGTGCTGCACATCCTCGCGGCCGCGCAGGAGGCCGGCGTCGACTTCACGATGGACGACATCGACGCCCTCTCGCGCGTGACGCCGTGCCTGAGCAAGGTGGCGCCCAACACCACGAAGTACTACATGGAGGATGTGCACCGCGCCGGCGGCATGCCCGCGATCCTCGGTGAGCTGCGGCGCGGGGGGCTGCTGGACGAGTCGGTCCACGCGGTGCATTCGGACTCGCTGGGCCAATGGCTCGACGACTGGGACATCCGCAGCGGCAAGGCGACGGCCGAATCCCTCGACCTCTGGTACGCCGCGCCGGGTGGCGTCCGGACGACCGAGGCGTTCAGCTCCACCAACCGCTGGGCCGATCTCGACACCGACGCCGAGGGAGGCTGCATCCGGTCGGTCGAGCACGCCTACACCGCCGACGGGGGGTTGGGCGTCCTGACGGGCAACATCGCCCCGGATGGCGCGATCGTCAAGACCGCCGGAGTGCCCGAGCACCAGTGGACGTTCTCCGGGCCGGCCAAGGTCGCCGAGTCCCAGGAGGAGGCGGTCGAGATGATCCTCGGCGGCCGGATCGTCGAGGGCGACTGCGTCGTCGTGCGGTACGAGGGCCCCAAGGGCGGCCCGGGCATGCAGGAGATGCTCTACCCCACGAGCTACCTCAAGGGCGTCGGCCTCGGCCCGAAGTGCGCGCTGATCACCGACGGTCGGTTCTCGGGCGGATCCTCGGGGCTGAGCCTGGGCCACATCAGTCCGGAGGCGGCGTCCGGTGGCCCGATCGGGTTGATCCGCGACGGCGACGTGATCTCGATCTCGATCCCCGACCGGACGATCAACGTGGAGGTGTCCGACGACGAGCTGGCCCGACGCCGCGCGGAGCAGGACGCCGCGGGCTGGCGTCCGGTCCACCGCGAGCGGCAGGTCAGCAACGCGCTGAAGATCTTCGCGATGCTCGCCCAGTCCGCCGACAAGGGTGCCGCGCGGCGTCAGCTGGACTGAGCGCGCTGGGGTCCGGTCGTGGAAGCGGGCCCGGTCGCCGACGTGGACGCGGGCCCGGTCGCGGACGCAGGCCCAGTCGCGGACGCAGGCCCAGTCGCGGACGCAGGCCCAGTCGCGGACGCAGGCCCAG
>JAKDIK010000287.1 GCA_030450535.1 Propionibacteriaceae bacterium | reverse complement strand
GCGAGCAGGCGGGGCTGGGTCGGGCCCTGCTCATCGAAGCGCATGTGGTCGGCGGCGTCGTTCTTCAACGACTCGGACTCGATGAGCTCCGCCTCGTCCTCCTCCGACAGGTAGGAGCCGGTCTCCACGTAGCGGGCACGCTCGCCCGCGGTGTAGATGCCGAGTTCGGCCCGCTCGTCGAAGCTCAGGTAGTCCAGCGCCAGGCGCTTGAACACGTAGTCGATGATCGACTGCGCCATCCGCAGATCCGGGTCGTCGGTCATGCCCGCCGGCTCGAACTTGAGGTTGGTGAACTTCTGGACGTAGGTCTCCAGCGGCACGCCGTACTGCAGAGCGATCGAGATCGCGATCGAGAACGCGTCCATCACGCCGGCCAGCGTCGAGCCCTGCTTGCCGAGCTTGAGGAACAGCTCGCCAAGGCGTCCGTCCTCGTACTCCGAGCTGGTCATGTAGCCCTCGGCGCCACCGACGGTGAACGAGGTCGTCCGGCCGAGGCGCTGCTTGGGCAGCCGCTGGCGGCGCGGGCGGTACTCGATGCGCACCTCGGGCTCAGCCTTGGCCGCGGCCGGCTCGGCCTTTTTCCTGCCGTCCGAGAGCGGCTGACCCACCTTGCAGTTGTCGCGGTAGACCGCGAGCGCCTTGAGGCCGAGCCTCCAGCCCTCCAGGTACACCTGGGCGATGTCCTCCACGGTGGCGCTCTCCGGCAGGTTGACCGTCTTCGAGATTGCGCCGGAGAGGAACGGCTGCACCGCGGCCATCATGCGCACGTGGCCCATCGGCTTGATGGCCCGTTCGCCCATGGCCGTGTCGAAGACCTCGTAGTGCTCGGTCTTCAGGCCCGGAGCGCCCACGACGTGGCCGTGCTCCGCGATGTAGGCGACGATCGCCTCGATCACCTCGTCGCTGTATCCCAGGCGGCGCAGCGACCGCGGAATCGTCTGGTTGACGATCTGCATCGACCCCCCACCCACCAGCTTCTTGAACTTCACCAGCGAGAAGTCCGGCTCGATGCCCGTGGTGTCGCAGTCCATCATGAAGCCGATGGTTCCCGTCGGCGCGAGCAGGGACGCCTGCGCGTTGCGGAAGCCGTTCTTGGCCCCCAACTCGACGACCTGCGCCCACTCGCGCGCCGCCGCGTCGTGCACGACGCGATCAACCGGTTCGATGACGCGGAGGTCGTCGTTGGCACTTTGGTGCTTGCGCATCACCAACTGGTGCGCCGAGGCGTTGCGGGCGTAGCCGGCGTAGGGGCCCACGACGCCCGCCAGCTCGGCCGAGCGCCGGTAGGCAGCGCCGGTCATCAGCGACGTGAGGACGGCGGCCAGGCTGCGGCCACCCTCGGAGTCGTACCCGCGTCCCATCGCCATGAGCAGCGCGCCGAGGTTGGCGTACCCGATGCCCAACTGGCGGTAGTCGCGCGTGGTCTGCGTGATCGCCTCGGTCGGGAAGTCGGCGAAGCAGATCGAGATGTCCATCGCGGTGATGATCAACTCGCAGGCCTTCACGAACGTCTCGACGTCGAAGCTGTCGTCGTCGCGCAGGAACTTCAGCAGGTTCAGGCTGGCCAGGTTGCAGGAGCTGTTGTCGAGGCTCATGTACTCCGAACACGGGTTGGACGCCGTGATGCGGCCCGTCTCCGGGTTGGTGTGCCACGCATTGATCGTCCCGTCGTACTGAATGCCGGGATCGGCGCACGCCCAGGCAGCCTGCGCGATCGAGCGGAACAGCGCGCGGGCGTCCACCTCCTCGATCACCTCGCCGGTCATGCGGGCCCGCAGACCGAACGCCGAGCCCTCCTCGACGGCCTTCATGAACTCGTCGTTGACGCGGACCGAGTTGTTGGCGTTCTGGTACTGCACGGACACGATGTCCTGACCACCGAGATCCATGTCGAAGCCGGCGTCGCGCAGGGCGCGGATCTTGTCCTCCTCACGCGCCTTCGTCTCGACGAACTCCTCGATGTCGGGATGGTCGACGTCAAGAACGACCATCTTGGCCGCGCGGCGGGTCGCTCCGCCGGACTTGATGGTGCCGGCGGAGGCGTCGGCGCCGCGCATGAACGAGACCGGGCCGGACGCAGTGCCACCCGAAGACAGCAGTTCCTTGCTCGAGCGGATGCGGGAGAGGTTGAGGCCGGCACCCGAGCCGCCCTTGAAGATGAAGCCCTCCTCCTTGTACCAGTTCAGGATCGAGTCCATCGAGTCATCCACGCTCAGGATGAAGCACGCGCTCACCTGCTGCGGGCTCTTGGTGCCCACGTTGAACCAGACGGGGCTGTTGAAGCTGAACACCTGGTGGAGGAGCATCCAGGTCAACTCGTGGTCGAAGATCTCCGCGTCCTCGGGCGTCGCGAAGTAGCCGTTGGCCTCGCCCCCCGCGCGGTACTGACCCACGACGCGGTCGATGAGTTGGCGCAGGCTGCGCTCGCGGACGGGACTGCCCAGGGCACCGCGGAAATACTTGGTCGTCACGATCGTGGACGCGTTGAGGCTCCAGTAGTCGGGGAACTCCACGTCGCGCTGCTCGAAGACGTTCTCGCCGGTCTTCCAGTTGGTCTGCACGACATCACGGCTCTCCCACGTCACCTCGTCGTAGGGGTGGACGCCCTCGCTGGTGAACACGCGTTCGATGGTCAGGCCGCGCGCCGCCTTCTGCGTCGCCTTGCGGGGCGCCTGCTTGGTCTCGGTCATGGGTTGCCCTTCTCCTCCTGGGTGTGTGCGGCGCGGACCCCGCGCCGTCGGGTGGTCAAAACAGCTGTTCCTCGGTTGGTGCGGGTGCGCCACCTGGCGCACCCACGGACGACAGCTCCCCCCGGAGACGATCGATCTCCGCCTCGAAATCCTCGACGGACTGGTAGTGGCGATACACGGAGGCGAACCTGAGGTACGCCACGGCGTCCAACTCCCGCAGCGGGCGGAGGATGGCGACCCCCACCTCGTCCGCGGGGATCTCCGCCTGCCCACCGGCCCGCAGCGCCTCCTCGACCTGCTGGCCCAACCGGGCCAACTCCGCCTCGGAGACGGGGCGGCCCTTGCACGCCTTGCGGACGCCGCTGATGACCTTCTCGCGCGAGAAGGGTTCGACGACGCCGGAGCGCTTCACCACGACGAGCTGCATCTGCTCCAGCGTGGTGAACCGGCGCTGGCACGAACGGCACTCCCGGCGACGCCGGATCGCGCTGCCGTCCTCGGCGACGCGCGAGTCAAGAACGCGGGAGTCCGTGAACCGACAGTACGGACAGTGCATGGACCGGCCTCCCCTCGCGCGCAAACCCCCGTCGCCTGTGGACGAAGGTGTGGATTCCCCGTGTACGCCGTGTGCACAAACGACCACAACTTGTGGACGAACGACACGCGTGTAACTACTACATGTAGATGTTAGGAGCAGGCCTCACCACAATGCAAGCCCATCGAGACCGGCGCGTTGCGCTCACGGGCAGACCCGGCGCACCCCTTGCTGCCAGCCGGGCGCCTCAGCCCCCGTGGCCCGCGGCGGCGACCACCACGGCCGTGCTCATCGGCGCGTCGGAGGGGCCCAGCGGCTCATTGCTCACCGCCAGGAATCCGGAGACCAGGGCGGTGGTCATCACGCCGATCACGACGGCAACAGCCATGACCATGACAGCGATTCCGCGCGGCGTCCACACCAGCCGAC
>JAKDIK010000286.1 GCA_030450535.1 Propionibacteriaceae bacterium | reverse complement strand
AGGCGACGAACCACGCGGAGCCGAAAGCCGAATCCCACACCCACCCGGACGCTCCCCCGGCCGCGGTCCCTTCCGTGCCGCCCCCCCTCGTCATCGCGGGCCACGGCACTCGGGTGAACGCCGGTGCCGAGGCGGCCGCCGAACTCGTGGACAGGGTCCGACATCTCCTCCCCGACGTCCGTGTGGAGGCGGGGTTCGTCGAGCTCACCCCGCCGACGATCGACGAGGCGCTCGACGCTGTCCTGGCGGACTCCCCGGCCGCCGTCGTCGTCCCCCTCATGATCGGCACGGGCGGGCACGTCCGCGAGGACATACCCGAGGCCATCGAGACCGCCAAGGCTGACCACGGGGACGCCCCCGTCGTGTACACCCGGCACGTGGGCTCCCCCAAGGCACTCATCGATGCCGTCCACGAGCGCATCACCGCCGCGCGGGGCAACTGGGCTGCCGAGGACACCGACGTCGTCATGGTCGGGCGCGGCTGCAGCGTGACCGATGCCAACGCCGACCACGTCCGGCTGTCCCGCGTGGTGTTTGAGACCGGGGGTTATCGCCAGGTGCTGAGCGCGTTCATTCAGGTCGCTCGACCGAGCCTGCCGATGATTCTGGAGCAGTACTACGCCTCCGGCAGCCGGCGCCTCGTCGTGATGCCGCACTTCCTGTTCACCGGGCTGCTCGATCAGTGGGTGCACGAACACGTGGACGCCTTCCGCGCGGCCCACCCCGACGTCGAGGTGCGCGTGGCCGACGTCATCGGCCCGTGTGATGAACTCGCCCGCGTCGTCGCCCAGCGCTACAAGGAGGGCGCCCTGCGCGCCCGGACGGCCGCCGGCTCCCCCGCCTACCTCAGCGGGCTGCTGCTCGCCGGTCGCCCGGTGGTCGTCGTGGGCGGCGGGTGCGTCGCCCGGCGCCGCGTGCCGAAGCTGCTGGACGCCGGCGCCCGGGTCGTCGTCGTGGCCCCCGAACTGCACCCTGCCCTGGCTGCGCTGGCCTCCGCGGATTCCTTCACGTGGCAGGCACGCGCCTACCAACCCGCGGATCTCGACGGCGCCTGGTACGTGCTCGCCGCGACCGACTCCCCCGAGGCGAACGCCGCGGTTGCGGCGGACGCCGAGGCGCGGCACACCTTCTGCGTGCGTTCCGACAAGGCGGACGCCGGCTCAGCCTGGACTCCGGCCACCGGCGACGCGGCCGGCGTCACCGTCGCGGCGATCACCAACCACGACCCCGTCCGGGCGCGTCGCGTCCGCAACCGCCTCCTCGAAGTCGTCAACACCGAGGGGCTGTGACCTCCGGCATCCAGGTGTAGTCGCGCGGCGTCACCATCAGATTCTCCCCGGCTCCGGTGGGCACCAACCGTGTTGTCGATGAGCCCACGATGACGATCGAGTGCATGTCGACCCACGTCGGATCGAAGTCGGCCAGCGTCGAGACGCGGTGGTTCTCCGCGGGACGGGTCGCGTCCTGCACCACGGCGATCGGCGTGGCCGCCGGCCGGTGGGCACCCAGGATCTCCAGCGCCCGCGGCAGGTGCCTGACCCGCTTGCGGCTGCGAGGGTTGTAGAGCGCCACCACGAAGTCGCCCTCGGCAGCGGCTTGGAGCCGCCGCTCGATGGTGGGCCAGTCGGTGTGCAGATCCGACAACGAGATCGTGGCGTGGTCATGCCCCAGAGGGGCGCCCAGCAACGCGGACGCCGCCAGCTCGGCCGTCACGCCCGGCACGATCTCGACGTCGATGCCCTCGGTGCCCAGCTCGAGCGTGGGCGAGGCCATCGCGTAGATCGCCGGATCGCCGCTCGTGACCACCGCCACGTTCCGTCCGGTGCGGGCTTGGGCGAGGGCCAGCTCGCTGCGGTCCTGCTCGGTGCCCATGCCGGTCGCCGAAATCTCCGTCCCGGGGCGCAGCAGGTGGCGGATCTGCGCCACGTAGGGCCGATACCCCACCACCAGCGACGACTCCCGCAACACGCGGACGGCGCGCGGGGTGAGCAGATCGTCCGCCCCGGGGCCCAGCCCCACGACCGCCAGCCGCCCGCGCGCCGGGAGGCGTCCGATCGCGATCGTCGCCGCGCCCGTCTTGCGCTTGGGCACGATCAGCTCGGCGCCCCGGACGAGCACGGACGCCTCGGCGACGCTCGGCGTCCCGACCGCTCGGGCGGGCGCCTCACTGGGATGGGGGACGTCGTGGCTCGCGAGGACTTCGGCGGCGAAGGTTTCCAGCGGGACGCCCAAGCGCGCGGCCACCTCGATCAGCCCCGCCTCGTCCGCCTTGGCGTCGACGCTGGTCAGGGCCGCGATGGACGCCCGGGCCAGTCCCGCGTCGGTCAGGGTCGCGGTGAGCAGGGCGTCGAGGTCGTCGGCGGAGGTCCCGCGGTTGCAGCCCATGCCGACGACCAGGCTTCTCGGATGTAGGACGAGCGTGGGCAGCTCGTCGTTCGGCGCGGCACCCCCGCCCTCAGCCGGGTGCGACCGAGCGGCCTCATCCGTCACCACGATGCGCGCCTCGGGCGGTGGCGGGGGCGGCAGTTCGCGCACATGGACGCCCCGACGCTCCCACCGGACGACGCCGGGTTCGGTCACGTTCTCGGGGAGGGCCGGCAGCGGCCAGGGGTGCGCGCGGACCAGCTCGACGGGCTCGCCGTCCAACACCGCCCGCGTCACCTGGGCGAGGTCGCCGGAGGTCGCCCACCCGAGCGTGTCGAGGCCGGGCAACCCCACGGCGTCCGTGGCCGTGGTGAGGACGGCGGTCGCGCCGGTCCCCTCAGCGATCCGCCGGGCGAGGTCGTTGGCCCCGCCGACGTGACCCCCGACCAGCGGCACCGCGAACCGGCCGGCCTCGTCCACCACCACGACGCCCGGGTCGGACTTCTTGTCGGCCAGCAGGGGCGCCACGAGGCGGGTCGTCGCGCCCAGGGCCAGGTGGCTGACGATGAGGTCGCACTCGGCCCAGGCGCGGGGCAGGTTCTCGGCGGCGGACCCGTCGTACTTCACCGTCTCGCCGAGCACCGCATCGAGCTGCAGGGCGCGGGCCCGGGCCGAGATGGAATTCGTCAATTGACCGATGCGTGTCATGGATTCTCCTGCGGGTGGGGGCCGCCGGCGAGGGCGTACTGGTTGCCCAGGGCTTCCGGATCGTCGGGATGGTGGGCCAGTACGAGCACCACATGCGGCTGCGCGATGTCGGTGAGTTCGAGGGCCTCGGTTTCGGTCAGGACGCGGACGCGCTCGTCGTCCTCCCCCAGCCGCTCGGCGAGCACGTAGGTGCGCCCCAGCCCGGCGGTCGCGCGGACGAGCTCGGGCAGGCCGTGCCGCGGGTCGGTGAGGACGCCCACCTTCGGGTGAGTGCGGCACGCGGCGAACGCCGGCGCCGGATCGTTCCCATGCACGCTGACGGCCAGCGCATCGTCCCACGGCAGGGCGACGGCGGCGAAGGCCGCCTGCAGCGACGTGACCGCCGGCACCACCGTGACCCTCAGGCCCGCCTGACGGATGCGGCGCACCACGCCGTAGAACAGCGGATCGCCGGAGGCGACGACCACCGCGGACGCCCCGGCGGGCAGGGCCGCGAGCGCCTCGATGGCGGGGTCGAGCGGTCCGAGGACGATCCCGCGCGGTCGTCCGCTCACCTGGTCACCGCCGTGCTGGGCCGCTCCGTGCTGG
>JAKDIK010000285.1 GCA_030450535.1 Propionibacteriaceae bacterium | reverse complement strand
CGGCGGACGCCGTCATGGCGGCCAGGCCACCATCGTGCAGCCACAACCCGATCGGGACCGCGACGAGGAGCCAGGCCGCGACGTACCACGCATCGCGGGCGAACGTGCGGCGCCGGTGCTGGGCGGCGTAGCGTGCGGCGAGCGCCGCGCGGACGTCGGCGGGGGACGCCGGCGCGGCAGGCTGGGCGTGCTCCGCGTGCGGTCGGGGAGGCAACGTGACGGTCATGGAATCACCGTCGAGCCGGCGCCTGTGCGCGGGCTGTGGCCACGCTTCGGTTTGGCCCTGACTTGCTAGGATGAATCGGCAGGGCACCCCCACCCGGCTCTCCAGACGTGACGAGGAGGTCCACGTGTTCGGAGGCTCGGCGCACACTCACGTGAACGAGTTGCTCAATGGGCTGGCGGCCGCGTCCAAGCCGCTGGTCGTGTCCCATGGTGGGGTCGCGGTGGGAACATTCCCACCGAACACCTCGGCGGCTGTCCGCCTGGCGCTTCAGTCGGGGGCGGACGTGGTCAAGATCGACGTCTCGGCGTCCTCGGACAACATCTTCTACGCCTTCCACGACGGCTTCGAAGCCGAGCGCCTGGGGGTCGATCGCAACATCCAGGGGCTCGCCGCCGCCGACATCGCGCAGCTCACCTACCAGTGGTGTGACCGGCCCGGACGCCGCGCGCACGTCGAACGCCTGGCGCCGCTGCTCGCCGAATTCCGGGGCAAGCCGGTGATGTTCGCCCTCGACCGGTCGTGGTGGCGGTGGCCGACGCTGCTGCGGGTGCTGGACGGGCTGCAGATGTCGGACCAGATCCTGCTCAAGGTGCCGAGCTGGGAATTCGCCGCCATCGATGCGCTGCGCCAGCACCGCACGCAGTACCCGGTGCTCGCCATCTGCTCCACCCCCGAGGAGGTCAACGGTCTGCCGCTCCACGACCGGGGCGTGAACATGGTGGGGGTCGAGCTTATCGCCCACGACACCGAGAGCCCCTGGTTCGACAGGGCCGCCCTCGACGGCATCCACCGCCAGGACCTGCTCGTGTGGATCAACTCCGAGACCCTCACCACCGGCATCCCGTTGTTCGGGGGCTTCGACGACGAGCGCGTCGTGATGCAGAGCCCGACGGCCGCGTGGTCACTCCTGCTGGATCTCGGCGTGGACGCCGTTCAGACCGAACTGCCCTGGCTGCTCCGCGAGCTCAGGGACGTCCGACGCGCGTAGCGGGCCCCGGTTCCGGCGCGGCTAGGTGTACGAGGGCCGGACGTTGGTGACGCCGGTCTTGAGTCGAGACGCTGGCGGTCGGCCGCCCGCGGTGCTGTGCGGTCGATGGTAGTTGTAGTGGATGTTCCAGACCTCGAGCGCGGCTGAGCGCTCGGTCTCGCTGCCGTACTCGCGGGCGTAGAGGACTTCCTCGGCCAGGATCCGCTGGTAGCGCTCGACCTTGCCGTTGTGGCGGGGCGTGTACGGGCGGGTGAACTTGTGCCGGGTCTGGGCGCCGACGATCCGGGCGAAGTCACCGGATCGGTAGCAGGAGCCGTTGTCGGTGATCACGCGGTGGATGTGGGCGATGCCGTGCGCGGCGAACCAGACCTTCGCTCTGGCGAGGAACGCTGCGGCGGTCTTGCCCTTCTCATCGGCCAGGGGCTCGGTGTAGGCGAGCCGGGAGAACCCGTCGACGATGGAGTGGAGGTAGACGTAGCCGGCCTTCGCGCCCCCGTTCTTGGGTGCCTTCGCGCGGTTGGCGGCACGGTGCTGGTCGCTGTCGCGGCCGTGGACCCGCCAGCCGCCGCCATCGGGGATAAGGCCCACCTTCTTCACGTCGAGGTGGGCCATGTGGCCGGGCCAGCGGGCGGTGATCTTGCCTGGTTCGCGGTTCGACTCACCGTTGGGGTCGAGGAAGCGGCGGTGTCCGAGCCCGAGGCGAGTCAGGTGCCGGGTCACGGTGCGGCGGTTCATCACGACGCCCTGGTCGGCGAGCTCGTGGGTGATCCTGGATGCGGACCACTTGTTCTTGCGGCGCCAGGTCTCGATCTGGGTGATCACCTCGACCGGCGTCGCGCGGGGGCTGTGGTGCGGGGTTGAGGACCGGTCGAGCAGTCCGAGGTCGCCGTAGCGGCGCCACCGGTTGACCCACTTCGAGGCACACGCCCGCGAGATGCCCATCTCGGCCGCTACGTGGGCGATCGGGCGGTGTTGGCAACGCTCGACGAGTCGTCGACGACCCTCTGGGGACAGCGGAGCATTACGGTGAGTCATACGGGCAGGTCCTTTGCTGGCTCGACACGGACGAGTTGCTTGGTCGCTACTCATCCTTGCCGCGGAGGGCCTGCCTGTCCTGCTACCTCAGCCCCACCAGCCTGTCGTCAACGTCCTGCCCTGCAACAGCTAGGGTGGACGCCATCGCCGGAGACGGGCAGCCGTGGACGAGGTGTGGGCGACGATCGCGCGGGCCTACCGCATGTTGCAGGGCGACCTCTCGCTCGAGCCCTGGATCAGCCTCGCCGTGCGCGACAGCCCCCCGGTCGTCGAGGCCCTGATCATCCTGGGCGTCGCCGTCGTGTCCGTGATGATCGGGCACGGCATCGTCCTGCTGCTGAACCGTGTCCCGGTCGCCTTCGCGGCAGCGTCGCTGGGCGTCGGGGTCGTGGTGCTGCTCGCGCTGCGGCTGGTGCAGGCCCTGACGGTGTGGGGGGTGGCGACCCTGCTGACCGGCCGGCCGGTGTCGGCGTCCGTCATGGCCGTGATGTCGATCCTCGCGCTGGCCCCGCAGGTGCTCGCGGTGATCATCGCGCTGCCGCACGTGGGCCTGTTCCTCGGCCGGCTGCTGGAAGCCTGGGGATTGGTGATTTCCGTGACGCTCGTGGCCGGGGTGTACGAGATCTCGCGCTGGGTGGCGCTCGCGGTGGTGGGCGCGGCGTGGCTCGCCGTGCAGGTGGCGTCCCGGTTGCTCGCCGAGCCGGCCCGCAACCTCGGCAGCCGGGCCTGGACGCGGGCGTCCGGACGGCCCACGCTGGTGACCGCCCAGGACGTGCTCAGCGGGACGCCCTACCTGCCGGTCGACGCGCGGACGGCGACGTCGTGACCGGGGCGATCGCATGACTTGGTGGTTCGTTGGCGTCGCGCTGGCGGCCGTCCTCGTGCTGGCCTGCCTGTCCCCGCTGGAGACGGCCCGCTGGTGGCCCAAGCGCGGACGCGCCCGGACCCGCGACGCCGTGGCCGGCGGCGACCCCGACCACTGCCCGCCGGGCCTGCCCGAACGGTACCTCGCGTACCTGTCGGGGGTGGGCGACATCGACCCGGAAGCCGATCCGCACGAGGATGAGCAGTGGATCCTCGCCGAGATCGCCAGGGAATTTCCGCAGGTCAAGGTGCTGGCGGGCGTCCACCCCTACGCCGTCGACAGCCGCGCGCTGCAGAACAAGACCACCGGCGGATCGTGGGAGGCGGCGTCCCACTTGGGCGAGGGGCCGCGGACGGTGATCCGCGACCTGCTGCTGCAGGCCCGCAACGTCGGCCAGGCATTGTGGGCCGCCGACCCGCGCTACGGGCCGACCTACTACGCCGACCTCGGGCGGCAGGTGTGGGACGAGCTGACCGACCACGGCTACGTGCGCGGCTGCCGCGTGCCGGTCACGTTCCTGGAGCCGGTCGAGGATCCCCTCGGCGACCTCGTGG